>JAIYDT010000096.1 GCA_027487355.1 Verrucomicrobiaceae bacterium | reverse complement strand
CCAACAGCGTTTTCAGGCCTTTCTGGCGCTTGCTGCGGCGCTCGTTCTGGTCCTCTGCGGAGGGCCGAACGCGCGGGCGGCAGGCTCGTTCGCGGCGACTGGAAATCTGGTAACGGCACGGCAGTTTGCATCGGCCACGCTGCTCGGCGATGGCCGGGTGCTGACGGTTGGAGGCGCCGGGATTTTCGGAGACCTGGCCACGGTCGAGTTGTTTGATCCCAACACAGGGGTCTGGTCGGCCACGGGGTCCATGGCGAGGGCGAGGAAATCCTTCACCGCGACCTTGCTGCCCGGCGGCAAGGTGCTGGTCGTGGGGGGCACGAGTGGAACCACGACGATCGCTACGGCGGAAATTTATGACCCTGCGACTGGAACCTGGAAGACGACGGGCTCGCTGGCCGTGGCCCGCAGTTTCCACACCGCGACCCTGCTGCCGAACGGTCGGGTCCTGGTCTCAGGGGGCAGCGGAACCAACGGGGTTTCCCTGGCCAGTGCCGAGCTCTACGATCCGGCGACGGGGCTGTGGACCGCGGCCGCTCCCATGGCAGGGGCCCGCAGCAAGCAGGCGGCTGTGCTTTTGCCCGATGGACGCTTGATGGTCTCCGGCGGGCTCGCAGGGGGCGTCGCCGTGGCAACCTCCGAGATCTATGATCCGGTCGGCGGACGCTGGACCACGACTGGAAGTCTACTGGTGGCGCGGTCGAGTCACACGGCCACCCTGTTGCCGAACGGCAAGGTGCTCGCGGTCGCGGGTGCCGCGAAGTCCCCGGTGGCGTCGGCGGAGCTTTATGACCCGGCGACGGGGAAATGGCAGGCGACCGGAAGTCTCGCCGTGGCGAGGATCGACCACACAGCGAACCTCCTTCCCAACGGCAGGCTGCTGGTCTCCGGAGGGAACAATGGCACGGCGGATCAGGTTCGGGCGGAGCTGTATGATTCCGCCACCGGCACCTGGAGCGTTCCGGCCTCCGCGATCGGACCCAGACGCGGCCACAACGCCGTGTTGCTGGCCAGCGGCAAACTGCTGGTGTCCGCTGGAGGGCAGCTCAGCCTCAAGCTCAGAACGGCTGAGATTTTCGATCTCCAGAGTGGATCCGTGAGCGTCGCCGGGCCGCTGGGGGTTGCGAGAGTGGAGCACTCGATGACCCTGCTTCCGGACGGAAAGGTGATGGCCGCAGGCGGACGTGGGCAGGGTGGGGGACTTCTGGCCGGGATGGAGGTTTTCAATTCCAGCAGCAACTCCTGGGTCGCGGCCGGTTCGCTGCAGCAGCCCCGGCGTTTTCACGCAGCAGCCCTGATCGGCGATGGGAGGGTTCTGATTTCAGGGGGGAGAAACGCCACGGGGCAGCCGCTCGCGGTCGTCGAGCTGTATGATGCTGCGTCTGCGACCAGCCTGGTGATCCGGCCCCTTTCCATCGCCCGCGAATCCCATGTCTCGACCGTTCTGGCGGACGGCAGGGTGCTTGTGACCGGCGGATCGGTCACCGGTGGTGCGCCGACCAACGTCACGGAGCTTTTCGATCCTGCCACCGGGCTGTGGTCCACAACGGGCCCGATGCTGCGGGCGCGCCGGGATCATTCCGCCATCCTCTTGCCGAGCGGCAGTGTTTTGGTGGCGGGAGGGACGGGGGCCACCGGAGTCCTCAACCACGCGGAACTCTACGACCCGAAGACCGGGAAATGGACGGCCACAGGGTCGATGATTGCCGCCCGTCAGAGCCACACGGCCTCGCTGCTGCCGAGTGGTCAGGTGCTGGTCGCCGCTGGCATCGGGTTGAATGCACTGGCGACCTGTGAGTTGTTCGATCCCAGGACTGCGCGATGGACGCTCACCGGTTCGATGGCCCTCGGACGCTACCTTCACACCGCGACGGTGCTGCCGAATGGCCGGGTCCTGGTCGCGGCCGGCATTTCGGTTCGCGGGCCGACCGGGAGCTTGGAGGTTTTTGAGCCGGCCACGGGGAAATGGACTGGTGCCGGTGCGGTTTCCCCACGTGTGAATCCTGGTGCGTCGATTCAACCCAATGGCCGGGTCTTGATCGCTGGGGGCTATCTGGGAGCCAATGTTTCAGGCACGTCCGAGCAGTTCGATGCCGGGCCATCGGAGGGGGCGAAGCCTGTCATCACGGCCGCCTACTTCGACGCCACCCGCAGGCTGGTGGTGGAGGGGACTGGTTGGCCGGTGAATCCCGGTGGCTCGGGCGGCAACGGCGGCCAGGACTCGGCGACCGGCACCCCGGCGCTGCAATTCAGAAGGCTGGGCAACGGTCAGACGACCTCTCTCCCTTGCGTGATCGACGGCGCAGCGGGCAACCGTCTGGTCACGGCTCCGATCGAGGTCCTTTCCGATTTCGCCCTCGTCACGGTTTTCGTCAATGGCACGCCAAGTACGGCGTTCATCGTATCCCAGAGGTTGGCAAGCATCGTGGGACCGACCGCGAGCGATGTCACCAGCACGGCGGCGACCCTGGGCGGCACGGTGGTGGGAATCGGCTCCGGCGGCCCCATCACCCAGGCCGTGCTGCTTTCCAGGACCTCCGAAAACCCCGATCCTGCCTTCGGGGGGGCGGGGGTGCAGGTGCTGAATTCCACCGCGCCGGCGGGTCGGTTCAGCGTGCGGGCCACGGGCCTTTCCCCTTCGGTGGATTACTCGTTCAAGGCCTTTGTCACCAACAGCACCGGCACCCGCTACACTGCGACAGGAACCTTCCGAACCCCGCTCGGGGTGCCGCTGGTGACGACGGGGCAGGCCCGGCAACTGCGCGGGACCTCTGCGGCGTTGGAGGGTTCTGTTGGAAGCAATGAGGGAGGGGAGATCACCGAGCGTGGCTTTGTGATCGCTCCGGCCCAGGTCAACGCCGCACCGAGGCTCGGTGGCAACGGAGTCAGGGTGGTGACTTCGGCGCTCGGCACCGGCCCGATGGGGGCGGATCTAACCGATCTGATGCCGGGAACATCGTATGCTTTTGCCGCCTATGCCACCAACAGCCTCGGCACGGGCTATGGCGAAACGGTGAGCTTCGCCACCCTCAGCAATGATGCCGGACTGCTTTCCCTCGGACCTGAAGTGGAGGCATTCCGACCCCGCTACACCGCCACCACACGGAGCTACCGGGTGGTGGTGCCGCACCTGAAGGCGGCGCTTGGTTTCGCTCCGGGCGGGGCTCAGCCGGCGAGCGTGATCGAGCTCAACGGCAATCCGCTTTCCGCAGGGGCGTCCGTGTCCGTTCCGCTGAACGTGGGCAGCACTTTCGTCACTCTGCTGGTGACTGCTCCGGATGGTGTCACCAAGCAAGGATACGAGGTCGTCGTCATTCGCCAGACGGCCACGAGCGAGACCTTTTCCGCTGGTGCCTCGCTGGCCGAGGCCAGGCAGGGTCATACGTCCACCTTGCTGGGGGATGGCAGGCTTCTCGTGGTGGGCGGATTCAACGAGCGGAATGGAGCTCGTCCGCTGACGCAGAACGAACTCTACGACTCCGCGTCGGGGCAATGGTCCGGCACGGGTGAGCTCGCCGTTTCCCGTCAGGACCACACGGCCACCCTCCTGCCGGACGGCCGGGTGCTGGTGGTGGGCGGAACTGATTCGGTTAGAGCCAACATTCTCGGCACGGCGGAGCTGTATGATCCAGATTCCGGTCAGTGGAGTGCGGCCGGCCCATGCTCGGTGAAGCGCACCCGCCACACCGCGACGCTGCTGAGCAACGGGAAGGTGTTGATCGTGGGAGGGTTTGGGGAAAACGGCGGGTTGAAGAGCGCCGAGCTGTTTGATCCCTCAAGCGATTCGTGGTCGTTGACCGGCTCCTTGTCCTTTGCCCGATTGCACCACGCGGCCACGATCCTGAATGACGGTCGGGTGCTGGTGACCCGCGGCCATGATGGGACCGCGATCCTCAGCAGCTCGGAGCTCTATGACCCGCTTAGTGGCAAATGGTCGATGACGGCAAATGCCCCAACTGCGCGCATGGATCACTGCGCCACGCTGCTGGCGGATGGCCGGGTTCTCGTGTCGGGCGGTCGTTTGTTCTCCGGCCTGCCGCAAGCGGCGGAGATCTTCGATCCGGCGAGCGGATTGTGGAGCTTGACCGGGGCCCAGGTCCGACCCCGCTACTTCCACACGGCCACGCTTCTCCCCGGAGGAAAGGTTCTGGTCGTGGGCGGTTATGGGAGCGCCGGTTACCTGCCGAACGCCGAGCTTTTCGATCCCTCAACCGGCGGATGGACCGCCACCGGCCCGCTTGGCACCGCCAGGCAGGGCCACGATGCCGTCTTGCTGGGGAATGGGCGGGTGCTGGTGCATGGAGGTTTCCTTTACTCGATGGGCACCCTTTCCAGCAGCGAACTTTATGAAATTCCGGTGGCTGAGTGATCCGGGACAGGCTCGACTGCGGCGATCGCGTTCTTGAGCCTGGCCGCACTCCACTGGCCAGGAGCTGTGGGCACATTTCCCAGGTATCCGTAGTTCAACACCGAGCCATATTGGGCACAGAGCACCCGGGAAACCGGAGCGAGCGCGCCCATTCCCATCATGGCCACTGGCAGCCCGTGGTTGATCGACTGGAATTCGGCCAGCGAGGCCAGATCCGACGGCTGGCGAATCCTCGCGGCCGCCTTGAACACAGCGGCTCCGGCGGCGCGGGCGATCTCGAGTTTCTGCTGCCAGACCTCCTGTGGTGGAGTGGCGGTGAAATCGTGAAACGACGCAACAAGCGGGATTCCACGTGATTTCAAAACCGCCGTGATGGCCTGCATTTCCTCAAGACTGGCCACCTCAATGTCGATGGCCGCCGCATCGTCGATGGCCAGTTCGATCCACGCCGATCGTTCGGCTGCGGTGCTGGGAATGACACCACCTTCCTCCTCGCGGCGGGCAGTGAAAAGGATCGGAACATTGACCAAATGACTCCACGAGGAGCGATTCAGGGCCTT
The DNA here is from genome assembly GCA_027487355.1 of Verrucomicrobiaceae bacterium. Taxonomy (GTDB): domain Bacteria; phylum Verrucomicrobiota; class Verrucomicrobiia; order Verrucomicrobiales; family Akkermansiaceae; genus Luteolibacter. Next base: position 17,266 of record JAIYDT010000096.1, on the reverse strand, counting down.
TTCCGCTGCCAGGATGTCCAGACGGATCTCCACCACGTCACAATCCGCCATCGCTGCGTCATCCGTAGTCTTACGCAGCACTTCTGAATCCCCGATGCTCCCGACGACGCGCGTTCGTCCGGACTCGAATCGCAACAGCCTCGAAACCATGTCGTAGCGATGCACGGATCGGGTTTTTCGTCAATCGCCATGGCTTCTGGCGGCGATCATCAATGTAAATACGACCGAGGTTTTTTTGAGGTCACCACGAGGTTTTCTCTGGCCAACCTGAAAGGGTCTTCCCTAGTTGTTGGGGAAACCTGAAATGTATGCGCACCTCGCTCAGTAAAACCTTCTCCATCGGCCTGGCTCTCGCCGCCCTCCTCACCTCCGCCTCTCTGAATGCCCAGCAGCAGAAGGCTACGATTGGCAAGATCGATTTCGATGCCCTGCCTTCGCCGCAGATGAATGTCGGCAAGGACAAAACCTTCAAGCCGAAGGATTGGCTGGAAGCGGAAGCCGAGATCACCATTCCTGCCGCCAACGCCGAGCAGAAGAAGATCGGCTTCATCGATCAGGTGACGGTCAAGTGGTATGTCGCCGTCAAGGGCGTCGAAGGAGCCAAGGGCCCTGTCAAGCTTTCCAAGGACATCACCCACATCAACGTGCCGGTGGACGAGGCCTTCTACTCCTCCGTTTACATTTCCCCAAACCTCTTCAAGCGCCTGACCGGCAAGGACCGTGCGGGCAAGGATGCGCTCGAGGTCGTCGGGATCGAAGTTCTCGTCAACGGCGTCAAGGTCGGCGAAGGCACCTCCAAGATGAAGGAGGGCTGGTGGAATGCACCGAGCCTTTCCGACATGAGCTCGAAGTTTCCCCTCCTCAACAAGAACGAAACCCCGTTCAAGATGCTCTGGTGGGACCGCTACGCGGAAATCGCCGAGGACCGCCGCTGATCGTATTTCGGCTTTTTCCAAATCACCCGGCTGACTTTCCAGTCTCACCCTTTTCTCTCGCATTTTCATCATGGCTGACAACCAGACCACCGTCGCTCTCAACATCGGTTCCCAGCGGATCGGCATGGCGGTTTTCGAACCCTCGAAAACCGGCGGCCTCGTCCTCAAATCATACGACTCGGAATCCATCGTTGCCGATCCGGCCACCGATGCCATCCGCCAGTCGCAGACCAAGGCCGCGATCGGACAACTCGTCCAGCGCCTGAAGCTCGGCAAGACCAAGGTCCGCTACGCCATCTCCGGCCAGTCGGTCTTCACTCGTTTCGTGAAGCTGCCGCCCCTCCAGGACGACAACATCGAGCAGTTGGTGACCTTCGAGGCCCAGCAGCATGTGCCGTTCCCGATCAATGAGGTCGTCTGGGACTATGAGCTTCTGGAAAGCTCCGGCGAAAAGGAAGTTGTCATCGTCGCCATCAAGGGGGACGCCCTGGACGACATCAACCGTGGCGTCAATGAAGGCGGTCTCACCACCGCCGAAGTCGATGTCGCCCCGATGGCGCTCTACAACTCGTTCCGGGCCGTTTATGGCAACGTCGAGGAGCCGGTTCTCCTGATCGACATCGGCGCGAAGACCACCAACCTCCTCTACATCGAAGGAGCCCGCTTCTTCACCCGCAGCATCGCCATCGGCGGCGTCTCCATCACGGCGGCCATCGCCAAGGAATACGGCGTTTCCTTCATCGAGGCTGAAAGCCAGAAGGTCAGCAACGGCCTCGTCGCCCTGGGCGGCGGCCACACCGAGCAGCTTGACGAATCCGTCGCCGCGCTCGCGATGACGATCCGCAATGCCCTCACCCGTCTCCCGGCGGAAATCGCCCGCACCACCAACTACTATCGCAGCCAGCACGGCGGAAATGCTCCCAAGCACGTCTTCCTCGCCGGCGGTGGTTCCAGCCTTCCCTACACCCGGGAGTTTTTCGAGGAGAAGCTTCACCTGCCGGTGGAAATCTTCAATCCCCTCGGCATCGTCACCATCGGCAAGTCGGTGAACGTCGATCGCCTCCAGAGCGAGGCCCACATGATGGGCGAGCTCGTCGGCCTCGGCCTCCGTGGGCTTGGCAAGGCCAAGATCAACATCGATCTCGTGCCTGCCACCGTCGAGCAGTCGCGGGCCGCAGAGCGTCGCAAGCCGATGCTCATCGCCGCCGCCGCGATCCTGATTGCAGGTGCCGGTGCCTACGCTGGCTTCCAGATGGTCGCAGCCGGCAAGGCAGCCGAAAAGGCCAAGACGATGAGCGATTCCAAGGAAAGCCTTGCTCCGGTTCAGGCCGAGATCACGGGTTTGCTCAAGAAGGAGGCTGAACTCCGTCGCGTCGCCGATGCCTTTGTCGGAGCCGAGGCAGACCGCACCTTCTGGGTGGACGCCATCGCCGAACTGCGCGGGGCCTTCGCCAGTGATGCGGTCTGGCTTACCGAACTGGTTCCTCTCGCCGATCACAATCCCTTTCCGCCGGCCCCTGCGGAAGGTGCTCCAAAAGTTTCGGGAGCCGGCACCGAAGTGGTGAAGGCTGACTTCAGCGCCACCCCCTACGGCACCTCCTCCCTCGTCGAGGTGAAAGCCGCGGCCGCTCCGGTTCAGCCTGCAAAGGGCAAGAAGGTGGTGGTTGCCGCCGCCGCGCCCGAGGCCACCGCCAACGCAATCCGCATCCGCGGGCTGTGGCGGGAAAATCCCCAGAGCCAGAACCTCGTCACCGCCCTGCTCAAGAAGCTGAAGGAAGGGAACTCGACCCACTTCAAGTTCAAGACCCTCGGACCCGACGGCAAGACGGAGATCGAAATCCCGGATGAGAAGATCCTCATCGAGGTCAAGCCCAAGGCCGAAGCCGGCGAGTTCGCACTGCCATTCGAAATCATCCTGCCTCTGGCCCGCCCGGTGGCCATCAAGTAACCCATTTTCCCCAGATTTCCCAATGAGTTGGATCAAGGACAATCCTTTCGTCGCCGCCCTCGGCGGCATCACCGTCGTTGCGACGGGAGCCCTCGTGTTCCTCGGATCACACAGCTCCGGCAACTATCAAACCAGCCTCGACGCCTACACCGCCGATTCCGCCAAGGTGGCCGAGGCCGAGAAGCTCGCCATCTATCCGAGCCCTGAGCACGCTCGGGCCAAGAGCAAGGCGCTGACCGACTACCGCTCGGACCTCACCAAGCTCCAGTCGAACTTCTCCTCCTTCCGGCCCGAGTCCCTGAAAAAGCTCAGTGGTCAGGAGTTCATCGACAACCTCAAGGCGGCTGACACCAAGGCCCGCGAGGCCTTCAAGGCCTCCAAGACCACGGTTCCGGATGCCTTCTTCCTCGGCTTCGAGGCCTACAAGGGCGGCGCTCCCGCCAAGGCGGGGGCCGCCGGCATCCTCGACTACCAGCTCGGCGCTGCTTCAGAGCTCTTCACGGCACTTTCGAAGGCCGCACCCACCGAACTCAAGAACGTCTATCGCAGTCCTCTCGTCGAAGAAGACGGCGGAACCTTTGATCCCAAGGATTCGGTCTATCGCCCGCTTTCCTTCGAAGTCACCTTCACCGGGACCGAGCGCTCGGTCCGGGAATTCATCACCGCCCTCGGTGCCTCGGATGCCTATTACTACAGCGTCCGTAGCATCCGCATCAACAATGCCAGGGACAAGGGCCCGGGCCCGGAGGATGCCAAGTTCGAGACCGCCAAACCTGCGGCAGGCGCTCCCGGCAGCGACCCCTTCGGAGGTGGCGGATTCGTGATCCCCGGCGAGGCGGCTCCTGCGGCCCCAGCGACCCCCGCTCCCGCAGCTGCCCAGCCTGCGGCCAAGCCCGCTGCCCCGGACTCCGGACGCATCCTCCAAAAGGTGCTCGGCGACGAGGAGCTTACGGTGTTCCTGCGAATCGACGTGCTTCAGTTCCTTCCCACCAAGGAACTTCCCAAACCCTGATCTAACCCGATTTTCCCGATCTCGATGTCCTGGATTTCCCAAAATTACGAAAAAGCCGCCGTGGGTGCAGCCGTTGTCGCGGCCGCAGGCCTGGCCTACCTTGGCTGGTCCAAGGTCAACGGTGTGCCCGATGAATTCCCCAATACCACCAAGGGTGGCGGAGGTAAAAACACGGCCGTGGAGGGGGCGGAAGCCATTCCCCGGACCCTCAGTTCCCTGACCCAGAGGCGCGTCTGGTCCCAAGGGGCTGACGGTGAACGCCCGGTTGATCTCTTTACCGGCATTGCTCTGTTTGTCAAAAAGTCCGCTCCCACTGAAGCAATCGATCTGGTCAAGGGTGAGATGGTTCATCCGCCTGTGCCGAACCCTTGGTGGCTCGAGCACCGCATTGATCCCGGCTTCGGAGATGCCCTCCAGAAGGATCCGGACAACGATGGCTTCTCGAACCTCGAAGAGTTCAACGCCAAGACCAATCCCAACCAAGACAAGTCCCATCCCAGCCTGATCGCCAAGGTTGTGTATCAGTCGGATGAGTTCCTGCAGTGGTTCCTTGAGCCCGGCATCGACGATGGATCCGGGAACTACTCCTTCAGATACGCGGACAGCAAGAAGGGTGTCAACCGTGTCAGTTCCTCCGCCATGGCGAAGCCCGGCGACCTGTTCTTCGCTGCCCCGCCGATGGCGAACCGCTTCAAGTTCCTCTCCACCGAGAAGCGTCAGGAGATGAACCCCCGCACCAAGGCGATGGAGGACAAGACCTACGTGAAAATCGAGGACCAGAAGGAAAACAAGAAGGGCAAGATCTACGAGATCCCCCAGGGCATTCTGGATACCATCAAGCCCAACTATTACCAATATGACCGCTCCGCTGTCCTGACCCTTGAGGCCCTTGGTGAGTCCGGCAAGCAGTTCAAGGTCGAGGAGAACACCCGCTTTTCGCTGCCACCCGGCTCTGACAAGAAGGACTACCTCTTGAAATCCGTCACTCCTGAGAAGATCGAGGTCGAGTATGTCGATCCATCAGGTGCCACCAAAACCCTTGAATTCCGTAAGGGCGCAGCCCCCACCGGAGGCCAATGATTCTTTCAGAAAAAATCGCTTTCCAAAACTCGTGAACCCCGGCAAGAACCAACCGCCAACCATGCAAAAAACGCCATTGTATCGAACCAGTCGCACTGCTGTCACCTTGATGGCTGTCGCCGCCGCCATGCCAACCATGGTGTCGGTCGCCTCAGCCGACGGCCTGACCGGACTCGCCCAGCGCGAAATGATCCGCCGTCAGGAAGCCGTCGCCGATGGAGACCGCCTTCTCAACGAAGGACGTGCCGCCTACGCCAAGGGAGATTTCCAACAGGCCGTGGACAAGTATCGCCAGGCGCTCGATCGCGTGCCGGATGCTCCGCTTCTGGCTGATCGCCGCCAGAGCTACACCCAGCATCTCACCGATGCCAGTGTCGCCCTCGCCCAGCAGTTCCGCAAGGTTGGCAAGTATGACGAGGCCCGTGCCCTTCTCGAAGGCGTGCTGAAGCCAGGCGTTGATCCTGAAAACCTCGACGCCAAGCGCGAACTCGACTGGCTCGACGACCCGATCCGCACCAACCCGGCGCTGGATTATGAGCACACCCAGAAGGTCGATAAGGTCCGCAAGAGCCTCTACATGGGTGAGGGCAACTACAACCTCGGCAAGTATGACGCCGCGAAGCGGGACTTCGAAGCCGTTCTCCGCCTTGACCCCTACAACACGGCTGCCCGCCGTTGGATGGAGAAGCTGGATCAGGCCAAGTCCGACTACTATCGCGCTGCCTACGACCAGACCCGCGCCAATCTCCTGATGCAGGTGGACAAGGCCTGGGAACTGGCCACTCCGACGGATGCTCCGGTGATCGACGGCCCTCGTGACACTCCAAGCAGTGAGCGCAGTGTCGGCTACATCACCGCCAAGCTGCGGACGATTGTCGTCCCCCAGATCAACTTCGAGGACACCACTGTCGAGGAAGCCATCGACTTCCTCCGCCAGCGTGCCTTCGAGCTGGATACCACCACGACCGATCCCGCCAGCAAGGGCGTGAACTTCGTCATCCGCCGTCCCAACAAGGCTGCTGCGGGTGCTCCTGATGCCGGTCTTGATGCTGGTGCTGCCCTCCCGCTGGGTGGTGGAGCCGATCCAAGTGCCCTCCGGATCAAGGAGCTGCGTATTCGCAACGTGCCCCTAGCCGTCGCCCTCAAGTACATTTGTGATGCCACCAAGCTTCGCTACAAGGTTGACGAGTTCGCTGTTACCCTCGTTCCTCAGACCGAGACCGTCGAGGACCTCTTCACCCGTTCCTTCAACGTCCCGCCGGACTTCGCCGCCAGCCTTGGTGGCGACGCAGGTGGCGGCGGTGGCGGCGGTGAGGTCGATCCCTTCGCCGCTGGTGGTGGCGCCGATGCTGGTGGGCCAGCCAAGCTGACAGCCCGCAAGCCGATTGTTGAACTCCTCAAGGGAGCGGGCATCACCTTCCCGGCAGGCAGCTCTGCGAACCTGACCAATAACGGTGTTCTCCTTGTGACCAACACTCCAACTGAACTCGACAAGATCGAGCAGCTGGTTGAGATCCGCACGAATACAAGTCCGAAGCAGGTCAAGATCACCACCAAGTTCGTCGAAATCTCCCAAGAGAACAGCGATGAGCTCGGCTTCGACTGGATCGTTTCTCCGTTTGGTCTCAACGCCAACAGCCTCTTCCTTGGCGGTGGCACGATCGGCAACGGATTGGCCCGTACGAATGGCGACTTCCTCAGCCCGGTCAACGGGGTGACGATTCCCGGTGTTCCTGCCGCTCCCGGACAGAATGTGACCGACATCGTGACCGGCGGACTCCGCAGCGGTCAGGGTGCGATCAACAAGAACAACATCGACGCCCTCCTGAACAACCCGAACCGTACCGCCCAGGCGGCCAACGTGGCACCGGGCATCATGGCCCTCACCGGTCTGTTCTCCGACGGTCAAGTCCAGCTCATCATGCGCGGTCTGGCCCAGAAGAAGGGGACCGACCTGATGACCGCCCCGAGCGTGACCGCCCGTTCCGGCCAGAAGGCGACGATCGAAATCATCCGTGAATTCATCTACCCGACCGAATACGAACCCCCGGAACTTCCAAACTCCGTCGGTGCGAACGGCGGTGGTGGTGGTGGCCTCGGCCTCCAGCAGTCGGCCGGTATCTTCCCGGTGACTCCTGCGACTCCGACCGCGTTCGAAACCCGCAACACGGGTGTGACCCTCGAAATCGAGCCGACCATCGGTGACAACGATTTCGTGATCGACCTCCGCTTCGTGCCGGAAATCGTCGAGTTCGAAGGCTTCATCAACTACGGCAGCCCGATCCAGTCGCCCGCCACGGACTTCCTCGGAAACCCGACCACGGTGACCATCACCGAGAACCGCATCGAAATGCCGGTCTTCTCGAGCCGCCGGGTCAACACCTCGCTGACCATCTATGACGGCTACACCGTCGCCGTGGGTGGCCTGATGCGTGAGGACGTTCAGAGCGTCGATGACAAGGTGCCGATTCTCGGTGACATCCCGATCCTTGGCCGCCTGTTCCAGTCGAAGGCTGAAAACCGGATCAAGAGCAACCTGATCATCTTCGTGACCGCGCAGATCATCGATGCCACCGGTCGCCCGCTTCGTGGAGCTGACAGCTCGCCAGCCGCTCCGGCACCTGGTGGTGGAGCCGCCGATCTCTCCTTGCCAGGTGCTGGTCCGGGAGTTCTTCCGGAGATTCCTGGCAACTGATCCATAGCCGAATACATTCACCAGACGGGCGGGGGAGCGATCCTCCGCCCGTTTGCGTTTTCAGGGGTTTCGGATCCTCGGGATTCATGCTTTCCTCAGGCATGCTCACCTTTGCGCTCACGGGAGGAATCGCGACCGGGAAATCAACGGTCTGTCGCCTGATCGGTGAAATGATTCCCGGAGCCCGGATCTTTGACAGCGATGCCTGTGTCCGGTCCCTGCTTGAGCAGGACCCTGGAGTCGCTTGTTCGATCGAGGAATTCTTCGGTCCGGCAAGTCTGACGCCGGAAGGAAAGGTGGACCGTGGGTTTCTGAGGGGAATCGTGTTTGCGGATCCGGAAAGCCGCAGCCGTCTGGAGGGAGTGCTGCATCCGAGGGTGCGTGAGGATTGTCTTGCGTCGCGGGATCTGGCGGCTAAGGAAGGGGCAGCGCTTTTCGTCGCGGACATCCCGCTGTTGTTCGAGAAGAATTTCGACTTTGGTCAGGATCGCAGCCTGATTTCGGCAACCACCCGGTTGACCCAGGTCCACCGGCTGAAGGCGCGCAACGGTTTTGACAGCCAACTGGTGGAATCGATCCTCGCTGCGCAACTGCCGCTGGAGGAGAAGCTCCGCCGGGCCGATGTGGTGTTCTGGAACGAAGGTCCGCTGGAAGTCCTGCGCCGCCAAGTCCACCGTTTTTCCCTTTCCATCCCATGATTCCAAACGATTCCGAGCCCGTATCCGAGACGCTTCCCGAAACCGCCACCGCTGTGGCTGAGGAGGTGCGTCCGCCGCTTCCGGAGACCATTGACATCAATGTCTTCCGTCGCAAGCCACTGGCGGAGTTGATCGCGATGGCGGATGCCTCGCCGCTGCGCATTCCGGCCGGGCTTTCGAAGAGCGAGCTGACTTTTGAGCTGTTGAACTTTTTCAGCCGTGAAGGGGTGGATCTCGTCGGGGAAGGGGTGCTGGAGCTGACCAAGGACAATTTCGCGTTGCTGCGTGATGCGGCCCGGAGCTTCAAGCCCTCTCCGGATGACATTCAACTGCCGCATGCGATGGTGCGCGACCTCGGGCTCAGGACCGGGCAGTTGATGCGGGTGAAGGTTCGTGGTCCCCGGGATCGCGAGAAGTATCTGATGGCATCCGCACCGATCGAGGTCGAGGGCGAGGCGGTGGAGGGCTACAAGGCTCCGACGGAGTTTGACCGCCTGACACCACTTTTCCCGGACCGGAGGATCATTCTGGAATGCGAGGGGCCGGAGTTCCTGAGCGTGAGGGTGCTCGATCTGGTGGCCCCGCTCGGAAAAGGCCAGCGTGGCCTGATCGTTGCGCCTCCTCGTGGAGGGAAGACCATCCTGCTGAAGCAGATCGCCAAGGCGATTCGGAAGAACCATCCCGAGGCGACGCTGGTGATCCTTCTGCTGGACGAGCGGCCGGAGGAGGTGACGGATTTCGAGGAAACGGTGGGAGCCGAGGTGTTTGCCTCCACGTTCGACGAGGCTCCGAGGCGCCACGCCCAGGTCGCGGATCTGGTGCTGGAGCGTGCCAAGCGGCTTGTCGAGCAGGGCAAGGATGTGATCCTGCTGCTGGACAGTCTGACCCGATTGGCGCGCGGGCACAATTCGTCGATGCAAGGCGGCCCGATCGGCTCGGGCGGCATCAGCCCGGCGGCCCTTCAGAAATCCGGGAAATTCTTCGGAGCGGCGCGCAACATCGAGGATGGAGGAAGCCTGACGATCCTCGCCACCGCGCTGGTGGAGACGGAAAGCCGGATGGACGACGTCATTTTCGAGGAGTTCAAGGGCAAGGGCAACATGGAGGTGAAGCTGGACCGCGAGCTCGCCGAGCGGCGTGTGTTTCCGGCCATCCACATCCCCCAGTCCGGGACGCGGAACGATGACCGACTTTACCACCCGGAGGAATTTGTCCGGGTTCTCGACATCCGCCGCCAGCTCGCCCAGTTGCCGGTGGGGGATGCAATCGAGACGTTGATGACGAATCTGAGGGCGACGAAGACCAACGCCGAGCTTCTTTTGCGCGGTTTGCGCTGAGGACAGGCAAGATCGGCTGGAAACGCCCTTCAACCCTGAACAAGGCGCGTGGTTGCTGATTTGTTTTTTTGGTCGGCTTTCGCGATCAGACCCATAGAAACTACTTGCCATCGACTGGTTCGTGAAGAACGTTTCGGTTGTGCAAAAACTCGCCTTCTCCGTCGCCAGCGGTCTGTCCTTCTTTGCAGCCTCGGCCGCCCATGCCGACCTGTACATGGACTTTAGCGCCAACAAGACCTGCCTCCAGACTGCTCCATTCGAACAGACCTTCACCGGCGGGTCATTCGAGGTCTTCCTGCGTGATGGATTGATCATCATCGATGGCTCCTGCGTGACCCAACCGCAGCTTGTGCGCTTTCCCCCTTCCGCCCTTCCTCCCTGTCCGCTTGGTGCCACCGGCTTCATTGCGACCGGAGATGTGGACCGCGACGGAGTTCGTGACGACCTTCAATACTGGTCACTTCTCAATGTCATCCCTGCCTACTACGTCGAGCCCTATCGCCCGGATCTCGTTCTTCTGTCGGCCGCTCCAGCGTCCACCTTGCCTAGGCCGCTTGGCCTGTTCCGTGATGATGGCGTGACCAGCTTCTACGACATCCGTGGCACGACGCTTCAGTATGACCAATCGCGCTACGAACTGGTGAGACCCTATGAGGCAGGAAATGGAGAGCTTGCCCGCATGAACCGTGATCTGCCGTTTGGCCAGTATCAATACACCTATCCCAGCCTTGGGCGTCCGGTGAAGCCACTGGCCATTCCGGTGACCATCACTCCCTTGGTGGATCCCTTCCAACCGACCACGAAGGAAAGAACTGGATTCCGCGTCACCAGTGGCTTTTGGACCGGCGGGTCGATGGAGCTGGATCCCCGCGTCATCAACAAGATTTCCTGGCAGGGGAATACCCGCACGAGCGTGACTCCGGGTGTGGATCGCCTCCTTTTCGGCATCTACAATGCCACCGACACCGCCATCACGTTTCCTCCCAGTGGAAACCTGACAATTCCGAATCCCCTGACGACCTTCTACAACATTCCGCCGTTCTTCTACAACGTTGGCGATACCGGGATCGGACGCTTCACGTTTGCCAGAAACCGGGCACTGAACTCGATTTCGTATGATGTCTCGCAGCGTCAGTACAAGTTCGGGATTCGTTTCATCGACACCTATGCCGGTTTCACTGCGATCACCTACCCGCTTGGCACCTCCTTCCTCAGAACCGCTCCATCCGGCGATTATGATTCGGACGGCAACGCCAACCTTCTGGAGTATGCCTATGGGAGCGACGTCCTCGGCCGCTCGTTCGTGCTGCCAAGCACGACAGCAGCACCGACCGCCTTCACGGTGACAAATCTGGCTGGCAACTTCAAACAGCTGAACTTCCCGACCAATTCCACTGCCTTCCCTGCTCTTCCGAACATTCTCCAGCGGAGCACCAATGGCGGCACCACTTGGGTCAACGAAGTGGTTCCGGGGCCGAACTGGGTGGTCAATCCATCTGCGGTGGGCACCACCCAGCTCACCAGCACGGCGGCAATCACCTCCACCCTCGTCAAGTTCCGACTCACCACCACGGCCAATTCTCCTTTGACGGCTGGAAACTTCACAGTCGCCAACATCGGTGGCGACATCCAGCGGGTGACCATCACCAAGCGGGCCAATGTCGGGGCCTCACTCACCTACGGGTTCGAAAGGAAGAACGGCGTCTTTTGGCAGGCTGAAGTCCTCCCAACCGTCGTGGGTGCCAGCAATGCCCGCTGGACCCTGGTGACGAACGATGCGACCCAGTTGGTGGCGGAAAGCGTGATTGCGATTCCGACTCCGCCGACTGAGTTCCGCCCAGCGGTGAAGCAGAATTATTGATTTGCCTGATCAAGGGCGGCAGGGAGCCCTCTCTGCCGCCTTTTTTCGCGATATGCCCTCTCAATTGGTTGGATCTTCGGATGACTGGAAACGGATCGATGCTTCAGACGCCTGGTGAACTGGAATCGTTCATCGGTTCAATCAACCAGAACGAGCGCCCCGTGTGCGCGGTGGACACCGAAGCCGACAGTCTTCATCGCTATCGTGAGTCGCTTTGCCTGATCCAGTTCGCTGTTGACGAGCGCTGTGTGCTGATCGATCCCTTGGCGATCTCGGATCTTTCCTGTCTTGCGGCCTTTTTGGACCACTCGGTGGTCTGGATGCACGGAGCAGACTACGACATGACGATGCTGAAGCGCCAGTTCGGAGCGATTCCAGCGACGGTCTATGACACCCAGATTGGAGCCAGGTTGCTGGGAGCGAGGCGTTTTGGACTCGCGGATCTGGTCAGCCACCACTTCGGCATTGAGCTTTCGAAGTCCTCCCAGAAAGCGGATTGGGGCAAGAGACCCTTGTCCGAAAAGATGATCGAGTATGCGCTCAATGACGTGCGCTACCTGATGCCGATGGGGGACATGATTGTGGCTGATCTCAAGGCCCGGGACCGTTTCGAGTGGTTTGACGAAAGCTGTGTGGCCGCACGCCGGAAGGTGCTTGAGCGCGATGATTCCCGGGACGAGGCGTGGAGAATCCAGGGGTCGGGTCGGCTTGACCGCAAGGGGCTGGCCTTGTTGCGGGCTGTCTGGAAGTGGCGCGATGCAGAGGCGGAGGCCTGGGACAGGCCCTCGTTCATGGTCGCCACCAACCGCCAGTTGGTGGAGTGGGCGATCGAGTTGTCGGAGGGCGGCCAACTCAACCTTCCTTCGTATTTCCGGCCCGACCGCGTGCGCAGGCTGCGCGAGGCGCTTGCGGCGGTGGAGACAATGCCTGAGTCGGACTACCCTGAGAGACCGAAGGGCATCCGTCGTCGGCGCGATAGCGGGTTTGATCGCAGGCTTGATGCCTTGATTAAAACACGGGACGAGATCTCTCAAGGTCTGGATATCGAAGGTTCCCTGATCGCTCCTCGTGCCGCTCTGGAGAGTATCGCGGCCGAAGAGGCTTCGCCCGAAGAGCTGCTGCTGAACTGGCAGCGAGGATGCCTCGGGCTCAGCTGATGTGCCGTTTTCGAGCGACTTGCGAGGCATCGATCGATTGTCATGTCGCCTGAATTTCCCGCTATTTCAAGCGGCTTTGAAGTCTTCCCTCGCGATCGAGTCCAGTGACCTTCGTCTGATTTGGCCCAGGTGATTTAAGTCGTTGATTTTCAGTATATTCATCGAGTGCTTTGGACTTCGGATTTTTCGAAAAGTCCTTGTCTCTGCAGGCTCGATTTCAGACCATCGCGCAGCACTATGTCCGATACGCCAATCGATCCTCCGAAGCACGAAACCCAAGTCGCCACCGAGCAGCAGTATGATGCTGCCCAGATCGACAAACTCGAAGGTTTGGAGGCCGTTCGCAAGCGGCCTGGGATGTACATCGGCGACCCGGATGAGCGAGGTCTTCACCACTGCGTGTTTGAGGTCTTGGACAACTCGATCGACGAGCATCTCGCAGGCTACTGCGGCCGTATCAAGATCTCGATTCACGTCGATGGCTCGATTTCTGTCGCCGACAACGGCCGCGGCATTCCGGTGGACATGCATCCCAAGTTCGGCATGCCGGCGGTGGAGCTGGTGCTGACCAACCTGCATGCGGGCGGCAAGTTCGGACAGGGTGCTTACAAATACTCCGGAGGTCTTCATGGCGTCGGGGCGAAGTGCGTCAACGCGCTCTCCGACTGGTTCCGCGCCGACATCATGCGGAATGGAAAGATCCACCGCATCGCCTTCGAGCGCGGCAAAACCACCGAGCAGCTCCACGTGGTGGGGGAGGTCGATCTGAAGAAGACCGGCACCACCATCACGTTTTTCCCGGATGCGACCATTTTCGTCGATACGATCGAGTTCAAGTTCGACCGCCTTGCCACCCGCCTGCGCGAACTCGCTTTCCTCAATCCAGGTCTGACGATCGACCTTGAGGACGAGCGTCCAGAGTCGGCGAAAAAGGCGACGTTCTATTACGCGAAAGGCATTGAGGAGTTCGTGGTCCAGTTGGGTGAGAACAAGACCGTGATTCATGACGATCCGGTGATCCTCAGCGGCAAGCGGCAGATCGAACTTGATTACGACGGCAAGCAGACCACCGACGATGTGTTTGCCGACGTGGTGTTTCAGTACAACGACTCCTACAACGACCAGATCCTGTGCTTCGCCAACTCGATTCCGAATGGCGATGGCGGAACGCATTTGACCGGCTTCCGCTCGGCACTCACGCGTGGCATCAACCAGTATGCCAAGGCCAACAAGATCCTGAAGGACAAGGATCCGGCGCTTTCCGGTGACGATGTCCGTGAGGGACTCGTCTGCGTCATCTCGATCAAGATGCCGAATCCGCGTTTCAGCTCGCAGACAAAAGACAAGCTCGTCAACACCGAGATCGAAGGCGTGGTTTCCTCGATCGTCTATGAGGGCATCATGCAGTATTTCGACGAGAATCCCTCGCTCGCCCGCAAGGTGATCGAGAAGTCCGTCAACGCCGCCCGCGCTCGGGAAGCGGCCCGCAAGGCCCGTGAAACCGTCCGCAAGTCCGCCCTTTCCGGCGGCGGCCTTCCCGGCAAGCTCGCCGACTGCTCGGAGCGCGACCCCGCCAGATCCGAACTCTACATTGTCGAAGGTGACTCCGCAGGTGGCTCGGCCAAGCAGGGCCGGGATCGTCGGACGCAGGCGATCCTCCCGCTTCGCGGAAAACTCATCAACGTCGAGAAGGCCCGCCTTCACCGGGCCCTTCAGAACAAGGAAATCCAGAACCTCATCACCGCCATCGGTGCGGGAATCGGCGATGGGGAGCAGGAGGGATCCTTCAACATCTCGAAGGTCCGCTATCACAAGGTCGTGATCATGACTGACGCCGACGTCGACGGCTCCCACATCCGTACCTTGTTGCTCACGTTCTTCTGCCGCCACATGCCGGAGTTGGTGAAACGCGGATTCCTCTACATCGCCCAGCCGCCGCTTTATCTGGTCACCCGCAAGAAGCGCTCGGAATACGTGCAGGACAACGACCAGCTCAACAAGATCCTGATCGAACTCGGTGCCGGGGAAGTGATCCTGCGCACCCACGATCAGTCCCGCATCTTCGCGGCCGACCAGTTGAAAGGGATCCTGGAAACGCTTTCCTCACTGTCGCGCTACACCCGTTCGATCGAGGGCAATGGCGGGAGCTTCCGCAACTATCTCGCCGCCCGTCGGAGCGATGGCCATCTTCCCGAGTTCATGATCCGCATCCGGGAAGGCAATGATGAAAGCATCCACTACTTCACCGACGAGACCGCCCTTCAGACCTATGCGGCGGAGAACCGGGACCTTCGGCTGTTCGATGAAATCCTGACCGAGGAGGAACTTGCCGCCAGCTCCGGCCCCTCACGGCGCGCCGTGCTGCATGAACTCCACGAGTCGCATGCCATTGCCAAACTCTTCGCCCGCCTGACCGAGGCCGGCATTGATGTCTCAAACTTCCACTCCGATGACACGCCGCTGTTCGACCTTCTCGAAGGCGAGGGCGACAAGCAACATGCCACTCCGCTGTTCTCGATTCCGGAGATCCTCTCCCGCATCCTGGAGATTTCCAGCAAGGGCGTGCAGATCAAGCGATTCAAGGGTCTCGGTGAAATGAACGCCAAGCAGCTCTTCGAAACCACCATGGACCCGGAAACCCGCCAGTTTCTTCGCGTCCGCCTCGATGAGGACAATGCCGTCGAGGCCGACAAGATGTTCGACGTCCTCATGGGCGACATCGTCGAGCCTCGCAAACGGTTCATCGAGGACAATGCCCTCAATGTTCGCAACTTGGACGTATAAAGGAGTGCTGGCTTAGCTGGCGAGTCAAAACCAAGCATGACCCCCTCAAACAAACTCTCAAAAGAGCAGATTCTAGCAGCCCTCGGGCGCATGAATGAGCTTCTTCATGGGAAAGGTGTCATGGGAGAGGTTTGCTTGTTCGGCGGTGCTGCCATGGTTCTGGCATTCGACGCTAGAGAATCGACCCGGGATGTGGACGGCATTTTCGTTCCGAAGGATGACGTGATCCACTCGGCCAGGCAGGTTGCGGAAGAGTTTGGTTTCGAACCGGACTGGTTGAACGATGGTGTTAAGGGCTTTGTTTCGGATGAGGCGGAGTTCACGGCGGATGGTATGCCGGTCTTCAGCAACTTGCGCATCATGCGTCCGACAACTGAATATCTTTTGGCAATGAAGTGTCTTGCCAGCCGTGCAGCAGATGCTTCAACGGACGGTGACAGGGCGGATATACTGACACTTCTGAAACTGACAGGCATCAAGGATGCTGCGGTAGCGTGCGAACTTGTGGTTCGCTATTACAAGGAATGCCTGCTGCCTCCAAGAGTGCGATATTACATCGAGGAGCTAGTGGGTGAACTTGATCTCCAGAACCCAGCATGAGCCGGAAACACGAACAACTTAGCGAGAGCCTTGCCCACGTGGTGACCTCATCGGAATACAGCTTTGCGATCAGGAATTTTCTGGATCGTTTTACCGCAAATCCAGATCCGACACTCCTGATGGAGGAGCCCGCACTACTGGCTCACACTCTCGATGACGGTGGTTATGCGGATGCCTTCGCCGCTTCGACTGTATCTTATCTCTGCCAGGTTCACGGATTCGATGCCCCTTCGTGGGTCAATGCCAAATGCCGCATGATGCCTGTGCCCCATTTCGCCGCCAAATCGCCGGCCATGAAGGCCATTCTTCTCCAGGAGAGTCCTGCAGCCTTCCGCGTCCGCAATCTTTTTGTCTCCGCCAATGCGCTCTCACGAGCCTGATTTCCCTTACCCATGTCCAACGACTCCATCAAACCGATCAATGTCGCCGAGGAACTTTCCCAATCGTTCCTGGAATACTCGATGTCGGTCATCATTTCCCGTGCGCTTCCCGATGTGCGCGACGGACTGAAGCCTTCCCAACGCCGCGTGCTTTATGCGATGCGCCAGCTCGGCGTCACGCCCGGCAAGGCCCACGTGAAGTGCGCCAAGATCGTCGGTGAGACGATGGGTAACTTCCACCCGCACGGGGACCAATCGATCTACTCGACCCTCGTCAACATGGGCCAGCCCTGGTCGATGCGCGAGATGCTCGTGGACGGACAAGGTAACTTCGGATCCGTGGAAGGCGATGCGGCGGCGTCCATGCGTTACACCGAAGCCCGCCTGCATCCGCTGGGCATGGCGATGATGGAGGACCTCGAGAAGGCCACCGTGGATTTCCAGCCGAACTACGACGGCTCACAGGATGAGCCGACCGTTCTTCCCTCCGCATTCCCCAACTTCCTCGTCAATGGCGGCACCGGCATCGCGGTCGGCATGGCCACCAACCTCGCTCCGCACAACCTGGGCGAGGTCATCGATGGCATCTGCGCGCAGATCGACAAGCCGGACATCACACTTCCCGAGTTGATGCAGTTCATCAAGGGTCCGGATTTCCCGGTGTCCTGCGAAATCCGCGGCATCCGCGGCATTGAGGAATACTTCCGCACCGGCCGCGGTTCGATGCGCCTTCGCGGCAAGGTCGAGATCGAGGAGAATGAAGGCGGGAAATCGCTCAT
>JAIYDT010000208.1 GCA_027487355.1 Verrucomicrobiaceae bacterium | reverse complement strand
CTCCGCCACCACCTCGCGCTTGCCACCAAGGAGGCCCTTCACAATGTCCTCAAATATGCCGGTCCCTGCGATGTGCGCCTTGCCCTGAGTTGGAATGGCAGCCGTCTGAAGATCACCATCGAGGACGAAGGCGTGGGCTTTGACCCTGCCCTCACCCGGCGCGGCAATGGTCTGAACAATCTCGGCAGCCGCCTGCTCAAGCTTGGAGGTACCTGTGAAATTCACGCTCGCCCCGGAGCCGGCGTTTGCGTCATCCTTGAGTGCCCCTTGCCTTCCTCCTGAAATCCTCTCCCCAGAAGATGTCTGAATCTCCACATACCATCGCCCTCGTCGAGGACGACTCCGCCTTGCGTGAAACCTTGACCGAACTCCTTGCCACCAGCTCGCGATGGAAACTCAGCGGCTCGTATCAGAACGCGGTCGAGGCCTTGCCCAGACTCCTCGCGGAACCACCCGAAGTCGTGCTGATGGACATCCAGATGCCCGGCATGTCAGGCATTGAGTGCGTCGCCAAGCTCAAGGCCTCCTGTCCCGACCTGCTGGTCCTGATGGTCACGGTTTACGACAACAACGACCGCGTCTTCGAAGCCCTTGCCGCCGGTGCGTCCGGATACCTGCTGAAGCGGGATGCGCCGACGCGCCTGCTCGAATCCCTCGACGACGTCCTTACCGGTGGCTCACCCATGTCCAGCGCCATCGCACGGAAAGTGGTTCAGTTTTTCCACAAGGAGCCTCCTTCGCCGAACCGGGATCTTCACCTCACTCCGCGCGAAACCCAGATCCTCGAGCTGCTGGTGAAGGGCTCGCTTTACAAGGAAATCGCCTGGGAACTCAACATCGGCATGGAAACCGTGCGCACCCATCTTCACAACATCTACACCAAACTTCATGTCCGGACGAGGACCGAAGCGGTGGTCAAGTATCTCGGACATTGATCCCCCACATTCAGGGGACCCGGGGACTTGCAGTTTGATCCCAACAGGCTGATTGTCTTTGATTTCACATGCCAGCATTCCGCAGAGTTCTGATCCTCCTGTTCGCCACCGCCATTCGCTCGGCGGCGGCGGTCAGCGGCCCCTATGCGGCGGATGCGAACACGGTCCACCTGTTTCACCTCGACGAGGCATCAGGCTCCAGTGCCGCGAACAGCGGAACCAGCACCGGATCACTCCTTGCGTTCAACGGCACCGCAGGTCCGTCCAACAACACCAACGCACAGCCATCGCAATCCGGCCTGCTCGGAGCCACGGGATCCACGGGCTTCGGAAAATGCGCCACGTTTCAGAGTGCCGCCCATGGCCTCGGACTCGATGCCAACAACTCCGGCGGCTTTCAGCCCGGAAACTCGACCACGACCCATCCTCCCGATGGCATCACCCACTCGTCGCTGGCAGCGGTCAACGGCGCCTTCACCCTGGAAGCACTGGTCAACATCCCCGCTCTAACAGGTGCCAATCGGGAGATCATCTGCACCGACAGCAGCCTCAACAGCCGCGGCTTCCAGTTCAGGATCAACACCACCGGGCAGCTCGAATTCAATTTCATCAGCACCAATGTCAGCAGCACAACCTTTGCGATTCCGACGACCGGAAACAACGGGTTCGCCGCGAATGAATGGTTCCATGTCGCCCTGAGTTTCGACGGCACCACCTCGCGATTCTACTGGACCCGGATCAACAGCAGCAACAGCGCCGCCAACCTGATCGGCACCTCCACGGCGGAAACCACCTCTGCTTCCGTGAACGGGCCACTGGTCATCGGCAACGAGGGACGGGGCGCTTCCAGCGAAGGCCTGCTAGGCTTGATCGATGAGGTCCGCATCAGCAACATCGCCCGATCCGCCACCGGCTTCATCTTCACCAGCAGCGACACCGACAACGATGGACTCGAAGACGCTTGGGAGATCGCCAACTTCGGCAACATCACAATCCAGGACGGAAGCGGCGATCCGGACCTCGACACCTTCAACAATGGAGCCGAGGTAACCGCCGGCAGCAGTCCCAACAACGCCGCCTCCACCCCCCTTGACATCGATGCCGACAGTCTTCCGGATTCCTGGGAAATCAGCTTTTTCGGAAACCTGTACCAGACGTCGTCAGCCGATCCGGATGGGGATGGCGAGACCAACGCAATCGAACTGGCCAACGGCTCCACCCCCAACCACAGGGCATCGTCCTCGACCGATCTCGATGCGGACGGACTGCCCGATGCCTGGGAACTGAACAACTTCTCCTCGCTAGCGACCAACGCCGGCTCTGATCCCGACGGCGATCGTTTTTCTAACCTCCAGGAACTCTCAGCCTCCACCTTTCCCGCCCAAGCCTCCTCCCGCCCATCCGGCACCGCGGTGAAACTTGTTCCACTAGATGACGGAAATCCCGCCACCAGTGACTTCGGTTATGGGGGCACTTCAGCCATCAACTCGGTCTCATTCGTCAGATCCTCGCTCAAGACTGTCGGCAACCAGCAGTTCATCACCTGGTATGGTCGCCATCAACACGAAGCCTCCGCAGCTTACAACAACACCATCTGGATCGGTCGCAGGACCCTCGGAACCTCGAACTGGGAGATCTACCGCCACCCGAGTTTCACCGCCAACGCCATCACCGACGGCCATGATGTCATCGCCTTCGGCATCGATGGCGAAGGCTACATCCATCTTTCCTGGGGCATGCATGGCGATGCCTTCCACTACGCGAAGAGCCTCGGTCCAATCACAGGAACCGGCCCGATGACCCTAGGGGCGGACACCACCATGACGGGTCGGGAAAACAATGTGACCTACCCGCAGTTTCTCGCACTTCCGGATGGTGATCTCCTCTATCTCTTCCGCGAGGGATCTTCCGGAAATGGTGATGTCTACCTCAACCGCTATGACACGGCCACCCGCACCTGGGACAATGTCCACCGCACTGGTTCGACCCAACTCCCGTTCATCAAGGGCACCGGCTGGACACCAAACTACAACGCCTATGTCAACATGCCCCAGCTCGGCAGGACCAATGGCAACGAACTCACCCTGACGTGGTGCTGGCGCTACTCCAGCGGCACCTCCGAAACCGGCAGTGGGGCTGTCGGTTACCAGACGAACAGCAACCTGTACTTCGCACGCTCCCTCGATGCCGGACTCACCTGGCAAAGATACGACGGCACCCCGTATTCGCTGCCCATTTCCAGCATCGCCGAAAGCGGCATCGAAGCCACCCGCGCCGAGCGCATCGTCAACATCCCGGAAAACTCCAGCCTCATCAACCAGGCCGGCATGTGCCTTGATCAATCGGGCAATCCCGTCATCGCCAACTGGTGGGCTCCTCTAACAGCCTCGGGAAATTTTCGCCGCCAGTACATGATCGTCTTCCGTGATGGAGGCGGAGCCTGGCAAACCCGCACGGTCTCGAGCCGCACGATCGATCCCACCACCACTCGTTACCCGGAAGCAAGCGTCCGCAACATGGGAAGGCCGATCGTCGTAACCGATGACTCCGACCGCATCATCGTGGCCTATCGCGACAACCAGGACAACAATGGCATGACCATCGTCCACAGCCTCCCCAAAGCGGAGGACCCGGATCGACTGGTGTGGATCGAGTTTGATCTGACCACCGAGAACCTCGGCAACTACGAACCGACCATCGACCATGAACTCTGGGAACGGGAACGGCAGCTTCACTTCCTCTATCAGCCTGCGGACGGACAGGGCTACACCTCACCCGCCAATACGGCTTCGCGGATCTCGGTGCTGGAGTGGGACGGAGCCGCTTATTTCAGGAACCGTTCACAACCTTCGATCACCTTCAGCCCGGACCGCACCCAGGCCCACATCGCCTGCCCTTCCGAGCCGAGTTGGTCCTACCGTCTCTGGACCAGTCCGGATCTGCTGAACTGGAGCCAGGTGGAGACGCGCGCCGGAACTGGAGAGCCACTCAATTTCCAGCATGCCTTGGCACCCGGAGAATCGAAGCGTTTCTGGCGGATCGAGTCGTCAGAAGGCGGCTTCTGACGAGTGAATCAGAAGATCTCCGCATTCTCACAGACCCTCCCACTTAAAGGGGATGCAGACCCTCCCCGTTTGGGGGGACAGGGTCAGGTGATCGTTGAACCATCCGTGTGGATGGGTCTTGTTGGTCCTCCAACGCGGATTGCTTCAACTGCGTGAAACTGACAACAGGATCATGAAAGCCCATCTCTCCTTACCCCGATTGTCCATCTTGGTCGCAGTGGCACCACTGCTGTTCGCTTCCGCCCAAGCAGGCGTGGCACCGTATGCCACGGACCCCAACACCCTCTATCTCTATCATCTCGATGAAACCACTGGCACGTCGATTGCGGCCAACGCCGTCAGCGGAGGCTCAAGCGCGATCTCCGTGGATGGCAACCCACTCGCCACCGGTGTCGCCACCACCGTGACCACCGTGCTGGGCTCGACGGGTTTCACCGGATTTGGAAAGTGCGCCAACCTTTCCGCCAACGATCTCGGGCTCGGCGTGAACTCGAATGGCAACACCACCTTCGACGCCAGCGGAGCCACCACTCCCGACAGCATTGCGATCTCCTCCCTCCTCGGCACAGGAAACACCTTCACGATCGAGGCCATGGTCAATCTGCCGTCCCTCACCGCCGCCACCAATCGACATATCTGGTCCACGGACAGCAACAACACCACCCGCGGCTTCCAGTTCCGCATCACCACGGCGGGGCTGATCGAGTTCAACTTCATCGGCACCGCGCCGGCCGGATTCACCGTCGCCATCCCGACCACTGGAGCCGAAGCATTTGCTGCAAACCAGTGGTTCCACGTCGCCCTCGTTCACGATGAATCCGGAGGCATCATCACCAACAGGGTCTATTGGACCAGGGTCGATGCCGCCCGCTCGCAGGCCACCCTGCTCACCACCAACACGGTTGAAACCGTCCTCGGCACCGTCACCGGCCCGCTTGTTCTCGGCAACGAGGGACGCAACGCTGGAGGAGGCGTCAACATGACCGAAGGCTTGCTGGGACTGATCGACGAAGCCCGGATCTCCAACGTCGCCAAGACCGCAAGCCAGTTCATTTTCTTCAACGACGACACCGACGGCGATGGACTGAGCGATGCCTGGGAAGTTGCCAACTTCGGAAACATCACGGCTCAAGGCGGAACCGGCGACCCCGACGGCGATACCTTCACCAACGCCCAGGAGTTTGCAGCCGGAACCAATCCAAACAACGCCACTTTCACTCCGAACGACACCGATGGCGATGGGCTTGCCGATGCTTGGGAAGTCACCAACTTTGGAAACATCACCGCTCAAAACGGCAGTGGTGATCCGGACTCCGACTACTCCACGAACCTTCAGGAATTCACCGTCTCGACCAATCCGAAGGACTCCAACAGCTTTCCCGACAGCGATATCGACAGCATGGCCGATGGCTGGGAAGCAGCCAATGGCCTCACTGTCGGAACGGATGACGCGCTCTCAGACCTCGATGGCGACACCTTCGACAACCTCGCCGAGTTCAATGCCAAATCGAATCCGAACGATGCCGCATGGACGCCGGAAAAGGCCAAGCTCCGGCATCGCTGGAACTTCAACAGCAGCCTGAATGATTCCGTCGGGAGCAGCAACGCCACGACCATCGATCCCGATGGCAACAACGCAGTCGGCGGCACCGCCACCCTTTCCTCCACCGATGTTCTTCTCGCCGGAGGAGACAAGGCCACCTCAGACTACATCAGTCTCGGCAGCAACTTGATCGGCGGAGGAAAAACCCCGATCACCCTCGAGTTCTGGGCCACTCGAGTCGGGATCCAGAACTGGGCCCGCGTGTTCGACTTCGGCAGTGGCACCACCGAGTACCTGATGATGGCCTGGAACCAGGCCGCGAACGCCGCCAGCGATCGAGTGGAATGGCTGGACGCCGGGACCGCCAGCACGCTCGACAACAGGATCCTTTTCGCCACCGGCACCGAGTATCATGTCGTCGTCAATCTGCAGCCGGGCGCTGGTGCCGCCGGAGGGACCCTTGTCACTTACTACGCCGCTCCCTCGACCACCTCTCTGGGAGCCATCAAAGGCAGCTTCAGCACCGCCAACAACCTGGCGGACCTGAACGATTCCCTGCTTGCACTTGGCCGCTCCCAATACGCCGATGCCACGGCCAATGCCCGCTACAACGAATTCCGCATCTGGAACGGAACCCTGACCGCTACGGAGCGTGAAGCCTATCACACCGTCGGAGCAGACGTCCTCAATGTCGCGGACACCGACAACGACGGCCTCACCGATGCATGGGAGATCCTCCATTTCGGAAACCTCATCGCCCAGGATGGCAGTGGAGATCCCGATACCGATCTCTATCTCAACAGCGACGAACTTCTCGCCAACACCAATCCCACGATCAAGTTCTCTTCACCAGACTCCGATACCGATGGTCTCCCCGACGGATGGGAAGTTCATTGGTTCGCCGTGTCAGGCGAGGATCTTCCCACCATCACCGCCAAGTTTTCCGGGGCCGATGATCCGGACTCCGATGGCTTTCGCAACGCCGCCGAATTTGCTGCCAGCACCAGCCCCACCGATGCCGCCTTCAATCCCATCGACACCGATGGCGATGGGCTGATCGACTCACTCGAGCAGGCCTACTTCTCCAACCTCACCCAGACCGGCTCGACTGACTCTGACTCGGATGGAGCCACCAACCTCCAGGAGCAGGCTGCCGGATCCAATCCGACCCTCCTGACCTCGACTCCCACGGATACGGATGGCGATGGCATCCTTGATTCGGCTGAAACCTTCCAGCCCTACACCGCAGACAGCAACACCCTCCACCTCTGGCACCTTGATGAGATCAAGGCCCCAGCCAGTGATTCGGGCAGCAATGCGCTCAGCCTCACCTCCCTTGAAAATGGCGGCCTCCTCTGGTCTCCCTCGCTCGCAGGTTTCAAGACCGCGCTCGATGTCTCCGCCGGACGCTCCACCGCAGCGGGAGGACTGCTTTCCGCCCTGCCGCTTGCCGGCGAAGCGACGGACAACGCCTCCATGCAGTATGCGGGTGCCGATGGAGCTTTCACCTTTGAAGCAATCGTCAAGGTGGGCTTCGACCCGACCGTCACCCAAGCCGCAGGCGACGCCTCCGCGCCGATGCAGATTCTCAGTGGCGAGGGCGATGTCGGCACCAACCGCGTCTGGCAATTCCGCCTCACCCCGATCGGCACCAACAACATCGGCACAGCCCCCACCCTGGAGTTCATCAACATCCATGGCGAAGTCGGCGTCCAGACGATCACCGCTCCGGTCCCGACCGGCTCAGATCCGAATGCGATCACCCAGGGCGACTGGTACCACGTCGCCGTCACCTACAACGGCGCCGAGGCCACGGCCGACAACGTCAAGCTCTACTGGACCAAGCTCGATCTCTCACGCACCGCAGCGAACGCGATCCTGAGCGCCCAGATGACCGACGATCTCATCACCGAGTCGCCGGATTTCGTCATCGGCAATGAAGGCCGTGTGAACGGTGGCAGCACTGGAAACCTCGTCGGCGTCATCGATGAGGTCCGCATCAGCTCGGTCGCCCGCTCCGCCAGCCAGTTCCTCTTCACCGCCTCCGCCGACAGCGATGCCGATGGCATCCTCGACACCTGGGAGACCACCTACTTCGGCGGACTCGGCCAATCGGCCACCGGCGATTTCGACAACGACGGCACCGACAACCTGACCGAGTTCCGCCTGGGACTCATTCCGAATGACGGAGCCTCCCGCTTCGCCGCCTCCATCACCGGTGCCACCCTCCAGTGGCCCAGCAACAGCGGAGTCTCCTTCACCGTCCAGCGAAGCACGGACCTCAGCCTTTGGGAAACGGTCAGCACGGTCACCGGGACTGCGGGTTCCGCCACCTACACCGACCCAGCCCCTCCGGCAGGAAAGGCGTTCTACAAAGTGATCCTCACCCCCTGATCACTTCCCGATCGCTTCAAAAGGGCCGGAATCCGCGTGGGTTCCGGCCCTTTTTCGTTCCAGCCTCATTCCCCTTGCCCTGCCCGCCCGGCGTCTTAGCATCCATCGCCTGCAAAGGCCCCGCGCGCCCGTTTCCGCCCATGAACCGCATTTTCGTCGAAAAGAAAGCCGGCTTCGCCTCCGAAGCCCGTCACCTGCTGCACGACCTCAAGGAATCCCT
>JAIYDT010000139.1 GCA_027487355.1 Verrucomicrobiaceae bacterium | reverse complement strand
TCGGGCACGCTTGCCGGAGGCGCTGGGCTGGTGGATTCGGTCAGGGTGTTCAACAACAACGCCGGGTCGGGCAGTAACTCCAACGTCGTCTTCAACAACCTGATCTATCAGGTTCCGGAGCCTTCATCCTTCCTTCTCTGTGGCGTCGGTCTCCTCGGACTGATCAGGCGCCGCCGTTGAGTGGGGCCGGGATTTCCGGGCAACAAACAGTTCCCCCCGAAGAGTCTGTCACCGAGGCTGCCGAGACTGTGCCTTCTGGCAGGCAGTCATTCGCCAGCCCTCGGTGGCAGCAAGCTTCCATCCAGGTTGCCAGAGTCGCTTGGCAAGGACGGCTCTTTGAAGTCCACGGGACCGTTGAAAAACCAGAAGCCACGGCCTGGTCGTGCGGCGAGTGAGTCCTTGTTGGCTTCGTAAGCCAGGGCCCGCTCCTTGCCCAGCGGGAGTTCCTTGAGATCCTTGGGGCGGACCTTGACGACCTTGACCTTGCTTGGAAAAAGGTCGGAAACCGAGAAATTGGAGACCTTTGAGAAGCCGGACACGGTCGCGGTCTTCACGGAGCGCAGGGTTCCACAAGAGACGACAGCAACACAGCACGCACCTGCGGCTAGAGAACGAGTCAAGGGAATCATGGCTGATGGTGAGGCGGGAAAACCTTCGAACATCTCAAGCTACCAGATTCAGGTCGGCTGTCCACTGTCGGCTTCGGTGACGGATGCGTCACTTGGCGATGATGGCGATGCCGGTCCGAACGGGATTGACCTCACGCAGATAGATCGGTTGCGCCCCGTTTTCGAGCTGGATCCACATGGAACTTGAGAGACCGCCTTCGAGGTTCAGAACGGTTTCGACGTGAAAACTAGTAAAGCTTTTTCCGTCGCCAAGAAGCTTGGCCAGGCCTTGGAGTGTGGCGCTCGGGGCGTAGAGGATCGCCCATTCGCCGGTGCCGGAGGAGATGAGAACAGTCCGGCGCGAGAAGCTCTTGGAATCGAGACCGGCGCAGGATTTGCCGCTTTCGATCAGAAAGGGACCTCCCTGGATGGCCTGGGTGGCTCCCATCAGGTTGGCCTCCGTGGCATCCGCGGCCTTCAGCAGGCTGATGGAATTCCATTTCACCACCACCAGTCCGCTGGCGGGGCCTGCCTTGGATTCGAGTTGGCCGAAGCGAACGGAGTCGGAGATCACGATGCCGAGCGGCATTCCGTCGGGCTGGGTGAAGCCCCCGTTGCAGCCTGCGAGGGCGCGTGAGGCCGTGAACGCTTCGCCGAGGGTTTTCCACGGGGCGAGTCGGGTGGCGTTGCGATCAATGACCCGCAAGGTCTCGGTCTTCTGGCTGAAATGGTAGCCATGGAGGGTGGCGACTCGTTCCCCTGGACCCAATGGAGCATCCAAGTGGAAGTATTGACCGGCCTGGCAGGAGGCGATGCTGACAAGCAGGAACAGACAAGAGAGCGGGCGGATCATGGGCGGGAAGGGCAGAGGACCAGAAAGTTCCGAACCGGGTTGTTCCAGATGGGACGGACGAAGGACGGGCCACCTTGAACCGAGGAGGAGATCCACAGTTCGGATGAGCGGCCGCCATCAAGGTTCAGCGCTGACTTCACCGGCCATCCGGCAGGGCTTGAGGACGCCAGGGCGTCGGCCAACTGGGCAAGAGTGCAAGGGGCGGAGCGGGCCATCAGCCAGCGGGTGCCGCCGTCCCAGAGCAGGAAGGTGCGGGGGCTGACTTTGGTGGCCTCCAGCTTGGCCACGGCTTTTCCGGATTCAACCAGCAGGGGCCCGGCCTGCAGGAGGTCGGGCAACTTTCTCGCAGCCGTGAGTCCGAGGGCCTCGCGGCGAAGGATGCCGCTTCGTCCGTTACCATCCCGATACCAGAGAGCGCAGCCGAGGGAGGACCCACCGTTCCAGGTTCCGGAAAGGGTGCCACCACTGGCCAGCAGTCCGAGCGGAGTGCCTTCCGGGGTGAAGAAGCCGGCATTGATGGCGGCAAGTCCATTGATCGAGGCTCCTGCCTGTGAGCAGTTCTGCCAGATCGAAGCCGGACCCTTCGGCTGGTCGAGCACCTTGAGCCGGTGGGAGCGTGAATCAAACGAAACGCCTTCGAAGGCAATCGTGCCGACCGTCGTCAACAGCCGCTGCGGTGCTTGAAGTGCGGCTTCCTCGACGACCGCTGCCTTGGGCGCGACGGCGGGAGCGGGCTCGGTAGGTTTGGGCTTGGATGGACGCGCCGGACGCTGCGCCGGAGCACAACTTGCGGTGGCGAGAATGAGGCCAAGGACCAGCCAGCGGGAACCGTTCACGCGCGACGAATGCCACGAACCCGTCCGAAACGCAAACGAACATCGAGGAGCTACTTGCAGGCCACGCCCAGCAGGGTCTGGAATCTCGGAGCTTCGGACTCCCTGTCTGCCACCACGGTTTCGATGTGGGTGAATCCGGAGTGTTCCAGCATCGAGGCCAGATCACTCTCGGAAAATCCCAGCCAGCGGTCGGCATAAAGCTCGCGGGCCTCCTCGAAGTTGTGCTGCACGAGGTCCAGGACCACAAGGCGGCCACCGGGCTTGAGCAGGCGATGGGCGGCATCGATTGCCTTCTGCGGATGCTCGGCATGATGCAGGGCTTGACTCAGGAAGGCCAGATCGACGCTGTTTGGCTCGATTGGAGGCTCCTCGATGTCGCCGATCCGGTATTCGAGGTTCGGCAGGTTGTGCTTTTCCGCAAGAGTCCGGCCGAACTCGACCATCTTCGGGGAAAGATCGACCGCGATGACCTTCTCCGCCCGCTGGGCAAGGAGTTGGGAAAGGGTGCCCTCGCCGGCTCCGAGGTCGGCGACTACTTGGTAGGTCATGGTGCGCAGCAGAGCCTCCGCCAGGGCCTTCCAGGATCGGCCGGGGACGTAGTCCTTGCCAAAGCGTCCCGCGAGCTCGTCGAAGTAGGCACGCGCATGGTCTTTCCTTTTCCGCAACAAATGACGGAGGGCTGAGGCATCCGACTCCACCTCCCGGATTTCCTTGGCCGCCAGACGGGCCACGTCCATGAGATCCGGGGCGGCCGCGCAGGAGTAAATGTTGTTCTTCCCACTTCGCGCATCCTCCACCAGCTCCTCTGTCTTGAGCTGGGAAAGCTGGGTCGATATGCGGCTCTGTCCCATGCCCAGGATCTCCTGCAACTCCGCCACCGACAGGGCCTCGCGGTCCAGCAGCATGAGGATCCGGATCCTCGTGGGGTCCGCGAGCAGCTTCAGGGATTTCAGCATTGACGGCATGGCTGAGTCCTTTGTATCAACGCATCACGATTTGACGATACGAAAATTCGAAACCGCATGAGCACCTATATTTTCTCCTCGGAGTCCGTCGGCGAAGGCCATCCAGACAAAGTCGCAGACACGATTTCCGATGCCATTCTCGACGCCTGCCTCGCCTACGATCCGAAAAGCCGCGTCGCCTGCGAAACCTTCGTGAAGAGCAATGTGGTGGTTGTCGGCGGCGAGATCACCATTCCCAAGCTCCAGAACGCTAAGAAGGGCACGACCAAGCCGATCGACGAGGTCATCAATGTCGGCAAGATCATCCGCGATGCAGTCCGTGGCATCGGCTACACCAACAGCGACGACGTCTTCCACGCCGACCAGATTTTCATCAACAACTACCTGACCATCCAGAGCCCGGACATCGCCCAAGGCGTCGATGCGAAGCAAGCTGAAGGCAAGAAGCACGGCGAGCAAGGGGCGGGCGACCAGGGCATCATGTTCGGATACGCTTGCAACGAAACTCCAGAGCTGATGCCCGCGCCGATCATGTTCGCCCATCGTCTCGGCCGTGAGCTGACGAAGATCCGCAAGGCCGGCAAGGTTGC
>JAIYDT010000540.1 GCA_027487355.1 Verrucomicrobiaceae bacterium | reverse complement strand
GTGGCGGACTGCCGGTAGGTTTTAGAGGTGACCATCAGCTCGATCATGTGGCGGTAGTCCCACTTCGAGTTGATGAATTCAGAAGCCAACCAGTCGAGCAGGTGCGGGTGGCTGGGACGCGCTCCCATCACGCCGAAGTCCTCGGTGGTTTCCACGATACCGGTGCCAAACAGATAGGACCAGGTTCGGTTCATCGTCACGCGGGCGGGCAATGGATTGGCGGGATCGACGAGCCACTTCGCAAGACCGAGCCGGTTCTTGGGGGCGTCTTTCGGCATCGGCGGAAGGGCTGCGGGCGTCTCGGCGGTGACGCGGTCGGCCTTGGCGGAGTAAACGCCGCGGGTGAGGATGTGAGCGAAAGGCTCTCCGGCATTTTCCTCCATCACGAGGGTGATAGAACCGTTGGCGCGGATCCCGGCCTGTTCGTTCCTGAGGAGATCCAGCTTGTCACCGAGCTGGCGGAAGGGCGCATCGATCTGTGAGAGATAGAATGGGAAGAGATTGTCGATCTGTTCCTTGGTGCGCTGATCGACCGGGATCGAGACCAACTGGCGGATCATGGCGCTATTCGCGATGGCTCCAATTTCCGAGGCGCTGAGGACCCGCCGGTAAAAGCGGAAGTCCTGGAGAGCAACAGGAGCGTTCAGCTTCGAGTCGCCATTCGCGCGGGTGCCGAGCTGGAACGAGACCTTCGTTTCGATGTTAGGCCCGACCGTATCCGGCGAGAGCACGGCCTTCTGCGCAATGCCATCGACGTAGATCACAAGCGTCTGCATGGCGGGCTTCGATCCATCGAAGGTTGCCATCACGTGATGCCATTTGCCGGGCTCGAGCGGCGTCTGGCCAGTCAGTTTGTTGGCCGATCCCAACCAGGTGTCGATGACGTGAGTGGCCGGAATTCCACCCTGGAGGTAAAGGTCCCAGCCCTTGAAGGACTCAAGACTGTTCATGCGGGCGAAAATGGCACCGGTGGGCTGGCCTTCGACGCGAACGAAGCTGCCGTAGGTGACCTGCTCAGTGCGCTTGAACGAAGCGATGTCACCGAGGTCGATCGGCGTGTCGCTGACGACAGCGGCCTTGCCAATTGGTCCGTCGATCCGGTTCGGCACGACCGGCCATTCGCGCGGCTGGCCATTGATGGTGCCATGGATCGGGCCGTCCGTATCGGTAAGGGGGATGGCGATTTCAAGCGCGAGATCTACATCCGGTTCGGACTCAATGGTGGCAGTGGGTAGCCATTTTTCAAAGTCCGCACGGGCGGCGATCTTGCGGGCGTCGAGTTCCTTCTCGAGGCTCGCAATTTCGCCGGGGAGTTGGGCCCAACGGGCGCGGTTTTCCACCGCAGGCGCGAAAACATTCGGCGGATGTTCGGCGTTGTTGCCATCCAGCGAGGACATCGGGGTGTTCCGGAAGAAGGCGGTCATCGAGTAGAAGTCCTTCTGCGAAATCGGATCAAATTTGTGGTCGTGACAGGCCGCACAGCCGGTGGTCAGGCCAAGCCAGACGGCGGAGGTGGTGTCGACTCGGTCCTTGGCGTAGATGGCATCATACTCCTCGCCGATCGCGCCGCCCTCACCCGTGGTGGCCAGGCAGCGGCTGAATCCGGTGGCGATCTGCTGGTCAAGCGTGCGGTTCGGCATCAGGTCGCCTGCGATCTGCTCGACCGTGAACTGGTCCCACGGCATGTTCGACTTGAAGGCGTTGATGACCCAGTCGCGGTAGGGCCAGATGGAGCGGTAGTTGTCGATGTGGATGCCGTGGGTGTCCGCGTAACGCGCGGCATCGAGCCAGTGACGGGCGAGGTGTTCGGCGTGTGCGGTGGTGGACATCATCGCCTTTGCCTCCTCGGCGACCGCCTTGTCGGCATCCGATTCGTAGCGTTTCACAAACGCATCGGTCGAATCCGGCAAAGGCGGCAGCCCCGTTAGATCGAAGGACAGGCGGCGGTGAAAGCGTCGGGCCTCCTCAGGCGGGTTCATCTTCAGTCCGGCGGCCTCGAGTTTCTCAGTGATGAAATGATCGATGGGATTGGGCGCTTCTGAAGCAGCTTGAGGCACCGGTGGGCGGGTGAGCGCGGCGAAGGACCAGTGGGGCTGATACTTGGCTCCCTGCTGGATCCACTTTTCTAACAAACCAATCTCGCGTGGGCTGAGAGTCTTGTGCGACTCAGGTGGCGGCATCACTTCCTCTTCGTCGCTGCTGTGGATCAGCTTCACGAGTATTGAAGCGGACGCGTCACCCTTGATGATAACGGGCTCGCCGTTTTCGCGGAGCTTGAAGGCTTCCTCGGGACGATCGAGACGCAGTGGGGCGTCCTTTGGCTTGCGGGTGCCGGAGTCCGGACCATGGCAGTGGTAGCAATACTCCGAGAGGATCGGTTGGATGTGCTCGTTGAAGCTGACTTCTTCCGGGAGGGAGATCGGCACATTCTCCGGAATCGCCGATGAACTCCCGGCTGCCGGTGGCGTGACATTCGCCTGAACGGAGGCGCGCTTGCAGGCGCCGGCCAGCAAGATCAGGGAAGCGGCCGCAGAGGAAATGGCGATGCGTTTAAGAGACATGGAGAAGTGGGCGGATCGCGGAAATTGTGATGCTCGATATGGACAT
>JAIYDT010000509.1 GCA_027487355.1 Verrucomicrobiaceae bacterium | reverse complement strand
TTCGAGCGACGCTTCTCCGCCATCATCCAGGACCGTGTCGGCCCGAACCGGGTTGGCATGCCGCTGACGCTGCTGGGCATGAAGAAGGACTTTTCCTTCTTCGGGCTCGTCCAGCCAATGGCTGACGGCGTGAAACTCTTCCTCAAGGAGGACTTCACCCCCGCTCACGTCCGCAAGGCCTTCTACTGGCTGGCTCCCGCTCTAACAGTCGTTCCTGCCTTGATCACACTTGCCGTGATTCCCTTCGGCTCGGACATCAGCATCGCCGGACAGAAGATCAGCCTCGCCATCGCGGATCTCGATGTCGGCCCGCTATTCATCTTCTCAATCGCCTCGCTTTCCGTTTACGGCATCACCCTCGCCGGCTGGTCCTCGAACTCGAAGTTCCCCTTCATCGGAGGCGTCCGCTCGACGGCGCAGATGATCTCCTACGAAATTTGCCTCGGTCTTTCCGTGGTGCCGGTACTCATGTATTTCGGCGACCTGAATCTCGGCAAGATCGTCCAATACCAATCCCAACACGGCTGGTTGCTCCTCCCGTTCTGGGGCCATGACGCATCCCACCCACTTCAGGAAAAGCTCCTTTTCCTCATCCCGGCCTTCATCTCCTTCCTGATTTTCACGATCTCGATCTTCGCGGAAACCAACCGCATGCCATTCGACCTTCCGGAGTGCGAAACCGAACTCGTCGGCGGCTACCACACCGAATACTCCTCGATGAAGTTCGCCATGTTCTTCATGGGTGAATACGCCGCGATGGTTGTCGGCTCGGCCCTGATCATCACGCTCTTCCTCGGCGGTTGGTCGCTCGGTCCTTGGTTCGACCAATGGGCAGCCGGTTTGGCCATCGGCTCGTTCAAGATCGGCGGCTTCCTCAACCTCGGGGTTTTCATGGCGAAACTCATCGGCTTCATCCTCTTCTTCATCCTCGTCCGCTGGACGGTGCCACGGTTCCGTTATGACCAGCTCATGAAGCTCGGCTGGGTCATCTTTTTCGAAGCCGCCCTCGTGAACGTTTTCCTCGGTGCGCTGGTCATCGCCGCACCGACCCTTTCCGCTGCCGTCATCGGCATCGGAGCAGTCCTCCTTCTTGTCCTCTGTGCCGCCGTCATCTGGGTCGCCAAGGTTTCCGAAGCACCCGCCAAGAGAAACTCCGGCCTTCTGCTACAGGATTAACAGGATTTTTGAGGATCAATCTCATGTCACAAGAACCCACATCGGAATTGACCGGCCAAGTGATTGGCTGCGCCATGGCTGTGCACCGGACTCTTGGAAACGGCTACAACGAATCGGTTTACCACAAAGCCCTCGAAATTGAGCTGAATGAGATCGGAATTCGATTCGAGTCCCGCAAGAAACTTCAAGTCCTTTACAAGAACAGACCTGTTGGAGACTTCGAAGCCGATTTGGTCATCGATGGGCTGCTGATCGTCGAACTCAAGGCTGTCCAAACCCTGTTGCCGGTGCATGAGGCCCAACTGGTGAACTACCTCACCACGACTGGGCTCAATCAAGGTCTCCTCATCAACTTCGGAGCCGAA
Source organism: Verrucomicrobiaceae bacterium (assembly GCA_027487355.1). Taxonomy (GTDB): domain Bacteria; phylum Verrucomicrobiota; class Verrucomicrobiia; order Verrucomicrobiales; family Akkermansiaceae; genus Luteolibacter. The sequence continues at coordinate 4,246 of JAIYDT010000509.1, read as the reverse complement.
TCCCTTCAATTCAAAAAGAAGTTCAGGACCTACCGTCCAAGAACAGAACCCTCCGATTCGCAGAATTCCTGATCCTGCAAAATCCTGTAAATCCTGTCACAAAATGGCTGTCATCAAACTCCAGCGCCCGAAGCTCAACGCAGGCGAGAAGATTTACTTCGGAGCCCTCATCAAGGGCTTCTTCCTGACGATGAAGCACGCCGTGGCCTCACTCCGGAACAAGACCCGTGGCGCGAAGGACATGGAGTCCTCCGGTCTCGGCATCACGATGCAGTATCCCGAGCAGAAATGGGACGAGCATCTTCCCGAACACTATCGCGGGGCACCAGCCCTGGTGACCGACGAACAGGGTCGCGAGCGCTGCGTTTCCTGCCAGCTCTGCGAATTCATCTGCCCGCCGAAGGCCATCAAGATCAAGCCGAGCGAAATCCCCGCCGACGACCAGTGGGCCAAGGTTGAAAAGCGTCCGCTGGAATTCGACATCGACATGATCCGCTGCATCTACTGCGGCATGTGCGAGGAAGTCTGCCCCGAGCAGGCCATCTACCTCCGCAAGGACTACGCCATCACCGGACTCGCCCGCAAGGACATGGTCCACGACAAGAAGAAGCTCTACGAAATCGGCGGAGTCCGCGTCGGTCTCGTCAACAAGTGGAATGAGCTGAAGTAAAGGGCATGGGGGATTCGAAATTGGATCATTAGGAATGGAAGAAGAACCGACAAAGACGTTTGAGGATCTCGAAGCCTGGAAGGCTGGTCGGGAACTCCGCGTTTTTGTATTTCGCAGAGTTGTTCCGATCCTGAAGGACCTGAGGGAGTTCGAACTCAGCGATCAAATCAAGCGTGCTTCTCGTTCCGTCACCCACAACATCGCTGAGGGACACGGTCGATTTCACTTCTTGGACAACTACCGTTTCGGCTCTCAAGCAAGAGGCTCTCTCAACGAAGTCTTGGACCAACTCATCACCTGCCACGACGACTCGCTCATTCAGGAAGAACTCTATGTCAGCGGTCGCGACCACTTCAATAAAACGCTGCGCATCTTGAACGGCTACATGTCGTGGCTGAAGCGCTCGGCAAAAGCTAAAGACTCCGCTACCGCGCCGACACCAGCTCCCCCAATTTCCAATCTCTAATCATCCAATGCCTTCCCTTCTCTTCTGGTTCTTCTCGCTGCTGATGCTCATCGGCGGCATCGCGGTGGTCGCGTTCAAAAACCCGGTCTCGTGCGCACTTTCGATGGTCGCCTCGTTCGTCGGACTCGCCGGACTCTTCATCGGCCTGAACGCCTACTTCACCGGCATCATCCAGATCCTCGTTTATGCCGGCGCGATCATGGTGCTTTTCCTGTTCATCATCATGCTCCTTGACCTGAAGGTCGAAACCGGTCGCAAGCCGAAGCTCGGCGCGGTGGCTGCCGGATTCGTGCTGGTGATCGCCTTCGCCATCCAGCTCATCGGTGTGCTTTCCAGCTCGCCCGACAAGGAGCTGCCGAAGCTCGATCTCGCCGCAGGAGCCGCGCACTACCAGGACCTCAGTCCTAAGATCGCGAACACGCTTTCAGTCGACCAGAAACTGCCCGACGTCCACATCATCGGCCAGACCCTCTTCACTGGCTACAACCTCCCGCTCCAGATCCTCGGCGTCCTCCTCCTCGTCGCCACCGTCGGCGTCGTCGTCCTCTCCAAGCGCCAAACCAACTGATCTCCCTTTCGAATTTCAGATTTAGAATTTCGAATTTCCTCTCCCACCTCCATGGCCACCCTTCACCAATACCTGCTCGTTTCCGGGCTGCTGTTCGCCATTGGCCTCGCCGGCGTGGTGCTGCGACGGAACATCATCATCGTGTTCATGTGCCTGGAGCTGATGCTGAGCGCCGCGAACCTGACCTTGATCGCGTTTTCCCGCTTCAACCTGACCTCCTACGGCCTGCCTGACCCGAATTCGCAGATGCTGGTGTTCTTCGTGATCACCGTCGCCGCTGCCGAGGTCGCGGTCGGACTCGCCATCATCGTCGCCCTCTACCGCGCCCGCCAGACCATCCACACCGACGACCTCACGTCGATGCGCGGCTGAACCCTTTCCCGATACCCTCTCCCATTTCATGAACCAGCTCCCCTGGATCCTCCTGTTCCTGCCGCTCGTCGTCGCGGCAGCCAACCAGCTTTTCCTGAAACGCTCGCCACTCGCCGTGATCACCTCGGTGGCCTCGGCTGCGATCACGTTCGGCATCGCGGTATCCCTGCTTGGAAAAACCGGCACCTCGTCCTTTGAATGGGCGTCGGTGATTGGCTTCTCGATTGACCTCGGGATCACCCTCGACCCGCTCTCGACCGGGATGATGATCGTGGTCACCGGCATCGGTCTGCTGGTTCACATTTTCTCGGTCGCCTACATGAAGGACGATGAGGCGAAGGCCCGCTTTTTCACGGGGCTGTCGCTGTTCATGTTCTCGATGACCGGCATCGTGCTGGCCTCGAACTTCATCATGACCTTCATCTTCTGGGAGCTGGTCGGCGTGAGCTCCTACCTGCTCATCGGCCACTGGTATCAAAAGGACTCCGCCGCCGATGCCGCGAAGAAGGCCTTCCTCTGCAACCGCGTCGGTGACTTTGGATTCCTGATCGGGATCCTCCTGCTGTGGCGCATCACCGACAGTCTCGCCTTCGATGGCATGGCAGCGGGAGTGAAAGCTTTCCAGCTCGCTCACCCCGCCATCTTTGCCGCCACGCTCTCCACCGCCCTGCTCTGCGTCTTCTGCGGCGCGGTGGGCAAGTCCGCCCAGCTTCCGCTCCACGTCTGGCTGCCCGACGCCATGGAAGGCCCGACCCCGGTGTCCGCCCTGATCCACGCCGCAACGATGGTCGCCGCCGGGGTCTACATGCTGTTCCGCGTGCAGTTTTCCCTTCATCTGGAGCCCGAATTCCTTCGCGGCCTTTTCTCCAGTGAAGTCATCGCCTGGATCGGTGGCATCACCGCCCTTGCCGCCGCGCTGATGGCCACCCAGCAGGACGACATCAAGCGCGTCCTCGCCTACTCCACGCTCTCCCAGCTCGGCTACATGGTCATGGCCGTCGGACTCGTGGCAGGTGAGGCTGGCATGTTCCACCTTTTCACCCACGCCTGGTTCAAGGCCCTGCTCTTCCTAGGTTCCGGTGCCGTCATCCACGCCTGCCACCACGAGCAGGACATCTGGAAAATGGGCGGCCTGCTGAAGAAAATGCCGATCACCGGCATCACCTTCCTCATCGGCTTCCTCGCCCTGATCGCCATTCCCGGCACCTCGGGCTTCTTCTCGAAGGAACTCATCCTCGACGCGGCTCATGAGCACAATCCAGCCCTGTTCTGGATCGCGGCCGTGGTTGCCGTGCTCACCCCCTTCTACATGACGCGCCTGTTCGTCGTCGCCTTCCTTGGCAAGCCTCGCGACCACGGTTCCGAGCACGCTCATGAGGTTGGTCCGCTGATGTTCGTCCCACTGGCTCTACTCGCCGTCATGGCCCTGATTTCCGGCTATGCGGGAGTCAACAAACTCTCCCCCGCCCTTCCGGAACATGCCGGTGAGTTCCACTTTCATGGCATCGTGCCATGGGTGTCCCTGGCCGCAGTCGCCATCGGAGTGGCCGCCGGATACCTGCTCTACAAGGGCAAGGACAAGGACCCGGTCTCGATCCCGCTGTTCAAGAACCGCTTCTATGTGGATGGCTTCTACGACAATGTGGTCGTCCGCTACTTCCAGGACGCCTTCGCTGGCATTGTGAACTTCTTCGACAAGTTCCTCATCGACGGAGTCGGAGTTGGAGGCCTTTCGCGCGGAGCCGAGAGCTTCGGCAACCTCTTCCGCCGCGTTCAATCCGGCAATCTTCAAGGCTACGCCTTCACCTTCGGCCTCGGCGTGGTCCTTGTCATTTACTTCACAGTCTTCCGTTGAACCCTGAACTCTGGATCCGAACGAAACCCCAGCTCTTCCGTTTCGAATTTAGAATTTAGAATTTAGTGCTTTCTCCCACATCATGCTCGCTCTTCTCGTCCTCATCCCGATCGTCGCCTTCATCGCGATCCTCGCCGGTGCGCCCGCCCGTCTGACGGCTCTTGCTTCGTCGGTGGTGAATCTCGCCCTCGGCATCGCGGTTGCCATCGCGCCGACTTGGGAAAAATGGTCCTTCTCGGTGCAGGTCCTTTCGACCCCGAAGCTCAACCTCGCCTTCGGCGTGCTCGACGGCATGAGCGCGATCATGATTCTGCT
>JAIYDT010000317.1 GCA_027487355.1 Verrucomicrobiaceae bacterium | reverse complement strand
AGTTCATGGCAGAATGACGGAGGCTCATCGTCGCGGGCGAACCGCGAATCAATGGCCGCTTGGAGTGCCGGAGCCGACGTAGTTGCCGTATCCGATGATCACGGTGGACAGGATCAGGATTCCCAGACCGGCGAAGAGCAGACCCTTGGACTTCGAGCTTGAGCCTTTCCATTCCTTGAGGGCCAGTCCCCAGATCGAGCTGAAGATCATGATCGACGCCATGTGTAGCGTCCACGAGCTGAACTTGTAATCACCCATTTGGGTTTCCCCCATCGAGTAGAAGAAGAACTGGAAGTACCAGGTCACGCCTGCGAGGGCAGAGAAGAAGTAGTTTCCAAGGCGGGGAATGGCGGCTCCCTTGACACTGCTGGTCTTGATTTTTGAAGCCTCGTAGGGGTTGTCTCCGGAACCAGCCCGAACATGCGACATGGCGGGCGTGTCGATCGGGTTCTCAATCGTGGTCTCGTCCCGGTGGTGGACGTCATGGCGCTGATGGGAGGCGAGATACTCGTAACCGGTCTTGTTCTTCACATTGAGCATCACACACCAGATGAAGTTGGTGGTGAATCCACCGAGGAGGATCACGATGAGGACCGGCAGGCCGCTCCAAAGCTCGGCGGTGCCGTGTTTCATGCTGATGTCCCGGATCGGTCCGCCCATGTCGAGGCCGAAGGCGAAGCAGGCGCTCATCACACCGGAGAAGGTGGCGATGAGGATGCCCTTCTTGAAGTTGAACTCCTTGACGGTCTCCTGTTTCGCTTCGGTGCTCATTTCGTTTTCCTTCGAGCGACCGGCAAGAGCGGTGACGACGATGCCGATGACGCAGACGAAGAGTCCGAATAGGTTCCAGCGGCCGCCGACGGGTTCAATCAGCTTGCTGACGAACTCGCCCTTGATGATCGGCGGGATGAGTGTGCCGAAGACCGTGCAGTAGCCGAGGGCAACCGACATCCCGAGCGACATGCCGAGGTAGCGCATGGTCAGGCCGAAGGTCAGGCCGCCGAGGCCCCAGAGGACGCCGAAGAGGTAGGTGTAGCCCCAGATGTCCTTCGGGGTTTCGGAAAGGGTGGCGACGACATCCTTGGTGTTCAGCGTGGCGAAGAACCACGGAGCCACGAGCCAGGAAAACACGCCGGCCACGAGCCAGGAGGTTTCCCAGGACCAGCGTTTCACGCCGCGGAAGGGAACGTAGAAGGAACCGGAAGCGAGGCCGCCGAGCCAGTGGTAGAGGACGCCGATGATGGGATTCATGGTGGTTTAGTTGGGTTTGATTGAGATCTGGTGGGTGCCGGGCGGGAGGGCCAGGACAGGACTTCCGTTTTCGGTGCGCAGGATGCGTGGGGCTCCAGAGGAAAGCTTCAGGCTCTCCGCCGCGTGTGGGGGGACGTGAAACTCGGCGGCGCTGCCGGCAGGAATGGTGACCTGCGCCTGCCAGGTAGCGGCGTCGGGGCGCTTGATTGCGAGAAGAATCGGGCCCTTCGGCGAGGGAAAGCGAATGTCGGCCTTGGTCAGTGAGCCGGTCTGCGGACGGATGCGGACCTTGCTGAAACCCGGTTCGATCGGCTCGATGCCCATGAGCTTTCTCGGAATGAGGTTTGCTGCGGCAGCTCCCCAGGCGTGGTTCCAGTCAAGGTTCGGCTTGAGCGTGGGATCCCAGGCTTCGAGGGTGATGGTGCTGCCGACCTTTTCCGACATGTTGAGCCACGAACGCTTGTCGCGCGAGGTCAGGAGTTTGAGGGCGAAGTCGCCTTCGCCGGCATCGTAGAGAGCGTCGAGCAGGAACTGGGAGCCATAGACGCTGCAGAGCATGCCTTTCGATTTCAAGAAAGCGGCGACGGGTTTGACGCGATCCTCGGGAACGAGCCCGAGCGAGAGGGCGAAGAAGTTGGCGTGCGTGGAGGCATGGGTAGAAGCTTTGCCGGTGGCGGGGTCGAGGGCATCGACGTAACAGTTGCGGGCCGGGTCCCAGAGCTTCTCGTTCACCGATTTCCGCGTCGCTTCGGCGAGTGAGGCGAAGCGCTTGGCATCGCTCGTCTTTCCAAGTCGGGTGGCGATTTTCTCCAACAGAACCAAGGCCTGGTAATGAAAGGCCGTGACCACGGTCTTGACCGGCGGGGTCATGTCATAGCCATCGCGCTCGGCGGCCGGCCAGTCCACGATGTCGCGGATGGCACCGGCATTCGAGCCAAGGAAAAATCCCTCGGGGCTGCGTTTCTCGATCATCGCCCGGCCGACCAGGGTTTGGTAATGCTTGCGGAGCGAGGTGTCGTCGCCGGAGTAGAGATAATCATACCAGGCGATCATCACCGACTGAAGCCGCCACTCGGTGGGCCAGGTGGGTTTTTCCAGAAGAAACTCGTGGGTCAATCGCGCCGTGTCGTATCGCGCATCGACGCAGTAGTGGGAGAGCTGGTTGATCAGCGCGTCGGCTTCGTAGGGAGTGCGCTCGCGATCGCCATCGACGTAGAGGCCGAGAAAGGAGGTGGCCTTGATGCTGTATTTGCAGAGCTTCCAGACGGCATTGAGATCGGGGCTGGAGGATTCGAAGGACGAGGCCCATTCATCGAAGGGCACATGCCAGGAAATCCGCTTGATCTGATCGGCGGCGAAGGATGCAGGCATCTGCTCCAGCTCGACGTAGCGGAACGGGGCCGTTTCGCCGGACTCCTTCGGATTGGTGACCCAGGCACCCGGTTTCATCCACGCCATCGGCTGCCAGGTGATTGCGGGCCTGACGGCTGAGCGGGCTTTCAACACCACCTGCTGGCTCTGATAGCGCACCGAGCCGCCTGGCTTGCGGTTCACAGTGTTCCCTTTGGCAGCGGCCTCGCCGAGATGCACGATCACCTTGGTGTTCGGCGCGGCGTCAGGCGAAGTGATCTCCACATTTCCAAACGCCGCCGTGCCGAAATCAATGAACCAGTGGCCCTCGCCGATCTTCTCCGCCTTGACCGGAGGCTCGGTGGTGGACACGACAGGACTGCGCTGCTGGGCAAACGCGGACAAGGCCAAAAGGAGGTAGGAAGAGAGCAGGTAGCGCACGCGGTCAGGATGAAACGATTCTTGGTGGACCTTGTAAATAGCGCAACTCACGGGTTCTCGGGGGGCCTACCTCATTCGGGGAGGGACGGTCGGATTCCTCAATCCGGAGGCTGCCCCGGACTGATCCAGCCCAGGTTCCCCACTTCCCTCCATTTCACGAAGCGGATGATCCTTGATTCCTGTCCGCCCGATGGTCTTCCTCCCCGCATGCCGAACGTCGCCGTGGATCTGGGAAATCGCTCCTACGAAGTGCTTGTGGAGCCGGGGCTGCTGGCTCGCACTGGGGAGCTGCTTTCCAAGACAGGACTGAAGGGGCGCGTCGCGCTCATCAGCGATGAGGTCGTCGCCTCCTTCCACTCCGAGGCCGCCCTCGCCTCGCTCGAAGCCGCCGGCTTCTCCCCCACCCTGCACACGATCCCCTCCGGAGAGTCCTCGAAATCCCTGAGTCACGTCGAGGACCTCTGCCGCTCGATGACCCGCGCCGGTCACGACCGGAAATCGATCGTCGTCGCCCTCGGCGGCGGCGTCACCGGCGACCTTGCGGGCTTCGTCTCCGCCATCTTCTACCGTGGCGTCCCCTTCGCACAGATCCCGACGACCATCGTCTCCCAGGTCGATTCCTCGGTCGGCGGCAAGACCGGCGTCAACATCGCCGAGGGCAAGAACCTCGTCGGCTCCTTCCATCAGCCGAAGCTCGTCCTCGTCGATCCCGAAACCCTCCGCACCCTGCCCGACCGCGAGTTCCGCGAGGGCTTCGCCGAGGTGATCAAGCACGCCGCGATCCGCGATGCCGCGATGCTCGACGAACTGCTCACGCTCGACCCCGATTCGCGCGACGTCCCCGCCGACCTCATCGCGCGGAACATCGCCATCAAGGCCCGCATCGTCGAAGCCGACGAGGAGGAGCGCACTGGCGAACGCGCCCTGCTGAACTTCGGCCACACCATCGGCCACGGCATCGAGGCCTCCGTCCCATACGGCGAAATGCTCCACGGCGAGGCGATTTCCCTCGGCCTTCGCGCCGCAGTGTTCCTCTCGAAAAAGCGCGCCGGACTCGTTGACGCGGACGCCGCGAAAATCCTCAGCCTGCTTGCCCATTTCCGCCTGCCGGTCGTGCTGCCGGATGCCATCACCACCGACACCGTGCTGGAGAAACTCAGCCGCGACAAAAAATTTGAGAGCGGCAAGATCCGCTTCGTCGTCATCTCCGCCGCCGGACAGGCCTCTCTAACAGACTCGATCACACCCGACGACCTTCGCGAGGCCATCGACCACCTCCGCACCCAGCCATGAATCCAGATGTTTACACCGGCGGCTTCGTCCAGACGAATGCCTATCTTCTAACAGGCTCCGGAGGCGATCTCCTCATCGATGCCCCGGCAGGCGTTTCGAAATGGCTGCAATCGAAAGGCATCACGCCCGTTGCCGTCCTTCTCACCCACCAGCATTACGACCACGTCGAGGACGCCGCCGCGCTTCAGGAAATGGGCGTGCCGCTGTATGCTTTCGCGGCCTACTCGAAGGATCTCACGCTCGAATCCGTCGCGCGGAACTGGGGCCTACCGATCTCCGTGGTGCCCTACAGCATCGACCACCTGCTCGATCTCACTCAGCCATTTGAGATTGCCGGCCGTCGCTTCGATCTCGCCCACGTCCCCGGTCATTCCACCGACAGCGTCACCTTTCATCTGCCGGAGATGAGTCTCGTCTTTTCCGGCGACACCCTCTTCGCGGAAGGCATCGGCCGCAGCGACCTCCCCGGCGGCAGTGGCCTCCAGCTCGTGCAAGGCATCGAAGCGCACCTCCTTTCGCTGCCCGACGCCACCAAGGTCTATCCCGGTCACGGTCCCTTCACCACCATCGGCCACGAACGGGCCCGCAATCCCTACCTCGCCTAACAGCCGGTCCAAGGCCCGAAGCCCGAGGACCAGTCTGACTTCACCGACCCCGAGGGCCGGATCGTGAAGGAAGCGCTCATCGGACTTTGCCCCAGCCTCGGACGACCTGACTCTCAACGGCTGGAATCTTTCAGGACAGGGATGAATTGGAGGCCGCGATGCGAACAAGGAGTCGCAGGTGAACGGAAACGAGTTGAAGAGAGGCTGATCGTTCAGCGTTTGCCTCGCGCCACTTTCCGCACAAATGACTCCATCTGCGGCTGCTGCTCCTCGATCCTCTCCACCAGCTTCAACTGCGTGCGGCAGCGGTCGAGATTGTGTCCGGGACGGTGGATCTTGAAATAGGTATCTCCCTCCAGGAAGTCGGTTAGAAAGCGGATCCCCGTCTCCAGCGTGATGAGCTTTCCTGCGAAAGCGAGATGGGCCAGCTCCGCCTCGTTCAGGAACCCGCCAGCAGAATCCAGAAATCCCTCCACCAGGGCCTCGAACATCGGCATGCGCATGCGCACCTTGGAGAGGTCGGTTTCATCCTCCTCCGTCGGGCTGGTGGCGGATCTCACGAGATCACCGAAGTCATAGAGGGAAAGTCCGGGCATCACCGTGTCGAGATCGATCACGCAGACCGCCTCGTCCGTCTCGGCGTCGATCATCACGTTGTTGATCTTGGTGTCATTGTGGGTGACCCGCACGGGGATAGCGGCATCATCGCGGAGTTGTAGAAGCTGGTGGGTGTCCCCGGCACGGGCGACGATGAAATCAAACTCCTCGCGCACGGCGGCAAGTCGGCCCTTTGGATCAAGCTCGGCCACGGCAACAAGCCGTTCGAACCGTTTCCGGGTATCATGGAAATCCGGAATGGTCTCGACGATGTCCGCTGCAGGAAGATCACTGACCAGATCCTGGAACGAACCAAACGCGCGTGCCGCCTGATAGGCCTGGCGCGTGTTCTCGACGACGTCGTAGGTCAGGCAGCCTTCGATGAAGTTATAGCAACGCCAGATGCTGCCGGCCTCACCCTCGACCCAGAAGTGGCCACCACGCGCCGGATAGAGGTTCAGGGTCTGGCCACCGAGGTCCTTCTTCACGCGCAGCACCTTCGAGTTAATATGTCGGGTGACCCTCTCGACATTCCTCATCACCGCATGGGGATCCTTGAAGACACTGCTGTTGATCTGCTGGAGAATGTAGCGGTGCCGACTGCCATCGGGCAGCTCGTAGGTGGCCCGGAAGGTCGAGTTGATGTGGCCGCTGTGGATTTCCTCGCCCTCCACGAAGGTGCCACCGATGGCGAAGCGGTTGCCGATTTCAGAAACGAAGGACTGGATTTCCTGGGAAGTCAGGTGCGGCTGGGGGGTGCTGGAAGCCATTACTCTGTGCATACTAGGCACGCTTCCCGTTCTGACAAACTTGAATCGCGGGAAAGTTGCCGGTAAGCCGATGCCCATGCGTCCTGCGATTCCCTTCCGCCACTTCGGTATCGACGGGGACGTTTCGAGACTGGGCCACCTGATGCGGGAGGCCTGGGGCCTGATCCGCTTCGTGCCGGAGAGCCCAGCCACGGTGCTCAATCTCGCCTGCGGCCGGGCCGATGAAACCGGCGCGCTTTTCGAGGCCCTGGCCCCTGTTCCTGTCGGTTACTATCTCGGCATCGACCTGCTGCCCGGTGACATCGCGGAAGCAAGCCGACGCTGGCACCCAGCGGACACTGAGACGCGGATCGAATTCCGGGCGGGAGATGCCTCGATCACCCACCGGATGAAACAGCTCCCGGACTTCGACCTCGTCTTCATCCGCCACCAGAATTTCTGGCATGACGGCCCGCAGTGGGACCGCTTGTTGGAAAACGCCCTGAACTGCCTGAAACCCGGAGGCGTGCTGGCCTTCACTTCCTATTTCGACCGCGAGCACGCGCTGGCCTTGGCCTCGCTCAAGATGGTCGGCGCAGAGGTCCTTCTCAACATGCGCCATTCGGCCTCACGACCGCTCGATGATGCACCGGGAAAATCCGTGGACCGTCATCTGGCGATTGTTTCCCGCAGCAGGTGATCAAGGCGCGTAGAGGGCATCGATCATCGCCGTGCACTTGGCACTCGGGAACACGCTGAGCTCCATTTGATTCATCACGTAGGCGAACGAGAGTCCGCTCGATGGATCGCCGAAGCCATGACTGCCGCCGGCACCGGGGTGGCCGAAGGCCTCCACCGAGGAACCATACAGTCTCCGCTTCTTGATCCCCGCGCCATCGACAGGATCCATCTGGCAGCCGCAGGTGAAGGCGGTTTCCCGGAGCAGCACGCGATCGTCGGCCTGACTCTGCAATCGGCCCAGGGCTGCCCGGACTGTAGAGTTGAGAGGACTTTCCAATGTTCCGATCGCCGCCTGATAGAACTTCGCCAGCGCCGATGCCGTGCCGATCCCGCCCATCGCCGGGAAGCCCGCCGACCAGGCGGAAGGCGTGTTCATTTCCTGTACGGCATGCACCCCGCGTGGGGAGAAAAAGGCCCGCCGCGTGAGCGAACCCTCGCGATGGAATTCCTTGTAGAAGCCCTGCTCCAGATCGCTCTTGTCGGCTTTTCCAGGGTAAAGGGTCGCGACGCGCGGATGCAGCTCCTCGGGCAGCCCGATCCAGAACTCCAGCTCCATCGGCACGGCGATTTCGCGTTGGAAAAACTCGCCGAGACTCAGACCTGTTAGACGCCTGACCGGTTCCTCGACCAGTGCCCCGAACATCCGCGGATGATAGCCATGGCCCTGCCCCAGCGGCCAGGCGGGTGCCTGGGATTCGATGGCTGCGACCACTTCCTCATGGTTCCAGATGCTGGCCCGCTGATCGAGGGCGGCGAGACCACATTGATGAGAGAGAAGGTGGGCGAAGGTGGCCTCGGAGTTCGGAAAACCGGCCCAAATCTCAACCACCCGAGTCTGCGGACCGAGCCCGCGTTGATCCAAGGCCAGCAGAAGCGCTGCCGCTGCCGGGCCTTTCGTGGCCGAGTAAACCGGCACCAGGGTTGTCTCGGTCCATGGCCGGAGTCGCTCGCGCTCACACCAGCCCTGACCGAGCGAAAGGATTTCCACCCCGTTCCACCAGAGGCTGACCGAGGCCCCCAGCTCGGCATGATCGACGAAGTTGCGTTCGAACTCCGAGACGACGCGCTCCAGCGTTGAAAGTGTCACCGACATGCCGCCCCTTCGTTGAAGTCCGTGCGTTGATCAAGGCAAAGCCCCGAGCCCAACCAAATCCTGGTCCGCGTGGGCCGACTCGCGCAGAGATTCATCGAGGCTGAAGGCCGTGCGCAGATGCGATTTCGCCCGGGAATGCTCGCCGAGCACGGCCAGGTAGCAGGCGAGATTGTAGTGGAAGGTGGCCTCGCTGAAGAGCGCCTTCGGGCCGCGGAGCAACCAATGGCAGGCCGCGAGGGTGTCGCCCGTTTCATGCAGGCAGTAGGCCGCGTGGAGAAAGAACTGCGGTTCGGCCGGGTCCTTCAGGCAAAGCAGCCGCGCGGTCTCCGAGGCGGCATTCCAGGAGCGATCCGCCATTTCCGCGACGAGGCGCAACTCCAGCAGGGACTTCCTCACCTGGATCCGCCACGGCAGAGGCTCCAGTTCGACCAGTGCCTCATCCGGCAATCCCAATTCGAGCCAGCCAACTGCGGCTCGCACCCTCATCCGATGCTCCATTGTGTCGAGTCAGACACATTTCCAAATCGAGCGCAACTCCCCTCAACCGCCACCTCCATAAAAAATGTCCCGCCCGGTGCCATGAACCGAACGGGACGATGCCAGCCAAAAAAATTTCAGGATCAGCGTCGGACCCGGGCCAATGCGGGCTTGGGCTCTGCCATGGAAGCACCCTTGGCGACCCGGGCGGCTTCTTCCCCGACCCGCTTCAGAAGCGCGATCAGCGAAGCGGTGACGAAATATTCCCTGAGCAGCACTTCGCGGCTTTCACCGCTGGAATTCTTGCGAACGATTTTCATTTTGGGATTTTGGTTTGAGCCAATGAATGGAGGCCTTGAAGCTTCCAACCTTGAAGCGATGCCACACGATCCATCTGTTTGCAAATCGTGGACCAAATTTGACGAAAGTTTCCGCTTTTCCCGGCAGGCCGCCTGCGACGTAATCCCCTTCCCGTGGCCCAGATTCCTCATGACACCATCAAGCAGGTCCTGGCCGCGACCGATATCGTGGAGCTGATCAGTTCCTACATCGAGGTGAAGCGCGCGGGCTCGGCCTTCAAGGCCCTTTGCCCATTCCACCACGAGAAGTCTCCGTCGTTCAACATCACGCCTGCCCGCCAGACCTTCCACTGCTTCGGCTGCGGGAAGGGCGGCGACGCGATCGCCTTCGTTCGTGAACACGAGAACCTGCCGTTCTCGGATGCTGTTAGAAAGCTGGCCGGCCGCGCGGGCATCACGATCGTTGAGGAGCAAAGCACCCCCGAAGCCGATCAGGCCCGCCGCGTGCGTGGCAGGTTGCTGGACGTCCATCGCGAGGCCGCCGAGTTCATGCACACCCTGCTGATGCGGTCGCCCGATGCCCAACACGCCAGGGATTATCTGAAATCCCGGGGCTTCGGCGCAGAGATGGCGAAACGCTGGACCGTCGGCTGGATGCCAGAGAATCAGGAGGTCTTTCTCACCTGGGCAAGGACCAAGAAATTCACCGGTCGCGAACTCGTGAATGCCGGACTCGCCGCCCAACGCGATGAGAACAATCCCCGCTCCGGCCTCTATGTTCGCTTTCGTGACCGGCTGATGTTTTCCATCCGCAATGAGATTGGCGATGTGATCGGCTTCAGCGGACGCCAGCTCCGCGAAGACAAGCGCTCGGGAAAATATGTCAACTCACCGGAAACCGCGCTGTTTCGAAAAAGCAACATCCTCTTCGCCCTCGATCGCGCCAAGAAGCCGATCCTTAAGGAGAAATGCGCGCTGATTTGCGAGGGGCAGATTGACGTCATCGCCTGCCACGAAGCCGGGCTCGAGCACGCCATCGCCGGCCAGGGTACGGCGTTCACGAACCAACATGCGCGACTGCTACGTCGCTACACGAAGGCCGTGATCCTTTGCTACGATGGCGACAGCGCGGGCTTCGAGGCGACTGAGAAGGCCTTTCGTGAGCTGGCGATCGAGGGAATCTCCGTCCGAGTGGTCGAACTCGTCGGCGGCGCGGATCCTGATTCCTTTCTCAAGGAGCACGGAGCAGAGGCCTTTCGCGAGCAACTCAACAACGCTCGCGATTTCTTCGACTTCAAGCTCGACCGCGCCACCCGCGATGGACGGCTTTCCACGGCCAACGGTCGCGCCACCGTCGCCAACGAATGCGCCGGCCTGCTTGCCTTGATGACCGATCACATCACCCGCGACTCTCAGATCAACCACGTCACCACGCGACTCCAGACAGGAGCCTCCGGCCTGCGGGAAGCCGTCGCGAAGGCTTCGAAGCAGACTCGCCTCTCTGTGACCAACAAAGGACAGGAACCGCCAACGGACGTTATTGTTCCGACCGCTCTTGATAGCACCGTTGCCTACCTCTGTGGCCT
>JAIYDT010000495.1 GCA_027487355.1 Verrucomicrobiaceae bacterium | reverse complement strand
TATGGCCACGGAGAAACCAGCCGTGATCTGGAAATCTCGCCAGCCCTGGAGGAGCGCTATCGGCCGATCGAGTTTCTCAGGGACTTCAACCTCGTTGACACCCCGGGCACCAATTCGACAGTGAGGGGTTACCAGGGCATCACGGAGCGTTACCTTCCCGTCGCCGACCTGATTCTTTTCGTCTTTCCTGTGTCCAACCCCTGGGGAGCCGCCACCTGGGATGTCCTGGGAAAGGTGCCGGAGGATGCCTTGAAGCGGGTGGCTCTCGTCATCCAGCAGATCGACCAGCGGGACCCTGCGGACATCCCGGTGATCCTCGGTCACATGCGGGATCTTTCCATCAAGCGCATGGGGCATGTGCCGCCGATGTTTGCGGTCTCTGGAAAGCTCGCGTTCGAGGCCAAGAGGTCCGAGCCATTTGCGAGGGATCGCTGGACCAAGAGCGGCTTTCAGGAACTGGAGGACTTCATTTCCACGAGCATCTGTCAGTCGCCCCAGCGTCTGAAGCGGCTGGACACCTGGCGTCGCCACGCAGCCGATGCGCTGCGGACAATCGAGGACCGGATGGAGGAAACGACGAGGAATGTGGACCGATTTTCGCGCTTTCTCGCCGAAGTAGAGCGGGAGATCGACGGACTGCGGAACCAGTTCGTCATCCGCCTGCCCCTCCATCTTGCCGGCGTGGCCGAAGTTTTCCAAACCGAGGCCATGTGGGTGGCGAAGCGGCTGAACGAGAAGCTCGGTCCGCTGAGGTCGCTGCTGCGCTTGTTCCTGGGCGACAAGTCCGGCTCGGAAATCGAGGCCTGGTTTATCGAACGCCTGCAGATCGCGGTCGAGAACGTGGCGGAAAAGGATGCCACTGAAACGGCGGCGATTTGTGAGTCCCACTGGAATCACCTCGTCTTGCGGGTCAAGGCCGAGATGGGGGTTTCCCTGCCGGATGCATCCGGAATCCAGCCCGAACTCGATCATGCGCGGAAGCGCTTTGTTAGAAGGCTCGGCCGCGCTGCAAGAGTGGGCATTGGCAACCTCAAGGTCAGGCATGGTCTCGATGTGGCGCTGCGGCATCGCAACACCGCACTCAAGACCCTCGTCACGGCCTCGCTGCTCGGCCTCAGCGCGGCTGGCATCTGCGGGTTCTTCCTGATCCCCTGGATTCCATGGATTTGTCTCGGCACTTCCCTGGCCGTCAGCGGCATTGCGTTGGTCTATGCCTTGCTCAGCCGGCTGGAAATCGTGAAGTCCTTCCGTGAAAGGTTGCTGGATGCCTGTGGTTCCTTTGCCAATGCGCTGCATGGTGACTACGAGGAGGCTCTGCGGGTGCTGTTTCAGGACTATGCAGGATGCCTGAAGGAGGTCCGCCGCCACGTCGCCAACGAGAAGCTTGCCCTGGAGCCTCGTCTGCAACGCTGGAACGAGCTGTTCCTCGCCCTCAAGGCCATCGAGCAGGAATTATGAAAAAGCCGCGACCCGGGGATCCGGATCGCGGCTGGAAATGATCAAGGCAGATGGGAATCAGTTCCCGGCTGGGGGAGCTGGAGGGGCCTCGGGGCCGCCTTTTCCACCCTTGCCGCCCTTGCCGCCGGGAGGCTTGCCGCCGCGGCCACCAGGACCGCCAGGGCCGAATCCACCAGCTTCACGGGCAGCCTTACGCTCCTCCTCACTGAGCTTGCCGTCCTTGTCGGCGTCAAACTTCTCAAGCATCTCCTTTTCGATCGTGGACCGCATCGCGGCACGCTCTTCCTCGCTGAGCTTGCCGTCCTTGTCGGTGTCGAACTTCTCAAGCATCTTCTTTTCGCGGGCCTCGCGCATGGCGGCGCGTTCGTCCTCGCTCAGCTTGCCGTCACCATCCTTGTCGAATTCCTTGAGGACTTCGGCTGGGATCGGGCGCTTTGGCGGTGGACCTTTCGGTGCTTCTTCTGCCTTGGCAAGGACACCGGCACCCATCAGGGAAGCCAGCACGAACAGGGTGGTTTTCGATTTCATCGTGTTGATCGGTTCGGGTTGAGAGGGCTTTGGAACAGCCTCGTCTGCTCATTACAACCCTTGGTCCCGGAAAAGGTTGCGAAGTGAATTCGCGGAAAGATTTGCCACATCCCCCCTGCCCCGCTTTGGATGCGCTGTCACATGGCAGACTCCCCGCCAACACCTGCGATCTCGAAGTCGCGCACCTTCGTGCGCCGCACGGCCAGTACGGTCCTCCTCTGGACCTTGGTCGGCTCGACCTTTGCCAGCAATCTGGCATGGGCCTATTTCGCCCTGGTCGCCGTGCTGGCCCTGGTTTCGATGCTGGAGTATTTCCGGATGTTGAAAGCGGCGAAGGTCCCCTGCTTCCCGGTTTTTGGAATGGCTGTGGCAGTGGCCTACTCCGCAGCTATGGGCTGGTTCTATCTCGGCGGGGGAAGGCTTTCCTCCGGGGGCGGGCAGGAGTTGCCTGCGGAGTACGACCTTGTCGCCATCTTCATCGCCACCACCGGGGCCTTCATCCTCCAACTCCGTCAGCCGATCAAGGGACTGGAAGCCCTTCAGTCGGTCGCGTTCAACGTCCTCGGATTTGTTTATATCCCGGTCCTTTTCCATTTCGCCGCGCGCATGGTCTTCCTCGTCCCAGGTTCGGGACAGGTGCCCGGAGCCCTGTTGCTGCTGCTGTGCCTGACCGTCACCAAGTTCACCGACATGGGGGCCTACCTCGTCGGAACCTTGATCGGACGCCACAAGATGATCCCCCACGTGAGTCCCGGGAAAACCTGGGAAGGATTCGTCGGCGCCCTGCTCATTGCCCTGGTGGTGACCTGCTTGTTCTATCACTTCTTCCCCGCTCCCGATCAACTCGGAGTGCTCGGTGGTTGGGCGCATGTGGTCACACTCGGCCTTCTCCTGCCGCTCCTCGCCGTGGTGGGTGATCTCGCGGAAAGCGTGCTGAAGCGCGCCCTCGGGGCCAAGGACTCCGGCCAGATGCTGCCCGGAATCGGCGGGGCGCTGGACCTCATCGACAGCATCTGTTTCACCGCCCCTGCCCTCTACTTCTACGTGAAGTGGGTGATGCCCTGATCCCTTCCATGTCCGCGCCAAGAAAACGCCGCGTTGTTCTCCTCGGGTCCACCGGATCCATCGGCACCTCCACGCTGAAGGTGGCCCGGGAGCTTTCCGACCGCATCGAACTCATCGCCCTCGCCGCAGGGACAAATGCCACGAAGCTCGCCGAACAGGCGCGTGAAACCGGCGTCAAGCATGTGGCCATCCACGACGCCTCGAAGGAGGCCCAACTGCGCTCATTGCTGCCTCCTGATGTCACGATCCATGTAGGAGCGGAAGGCCTTGTGACCTTGGCGGAGCTGACAGAGGCCGATGTGGTGCTGGTGGCCATCGTCGGCACCGGCGGCCTTCACCCGGCACTCGCCGCGATCGAGGCCGGAAAGGACCTGGCCGTGGCCAGCAAGGAGATCCTCGTGATGGCCGGCGAGACGATCACCAACGCCGCCCGGAGGAAGCAGGTCTCTTTGCTTCCGGTCGATAGCGAGCACAATGCCATCTTCCAGTGCCTGGACGGTCATCGGGGCGGCGAAAAGGAGGTTTCCCGGCTCGTTCTAACAGCTTCCGGCGGCCCCTTCAGGAAGCTGCCGGCCGAAGACCTTCCGAGGGTCACCCTTGCCCAGGCCCTGAAGCACCCGACCTGGGACATGGGCCGCAAGATCACGATCGACTCCGCCACGCTCTTCAACAAGGGGCTTGAAATGATCGAGGCGCGCTGGCTGTTCGACATCGGCATGGAGCGCATCGACGTCGTCGTTCATCCGCAGAGCATCATCCATTCGATGGTCGAGTTCATTGATGGCTCGGTGCTGGCCCAGTTGAGCCGGACCGACATGTGCTTTCCCATTCAATACGCGCTGACCTGGCCGGAGCGGCTGCGTGGAGGCCTGAAGCCTCTCGATTTTCCCGCTCTCGCGAAGCTGGAGTTCGAAGCCCCTCGGGATGAGGATTTTCCGGCCTTGAAACTCGCGCGTCGCGCCGGTCTAACAGGAGGAACGCTTCCCGCTGTATACAACGCGGCCAACGAGGTCGCCGTGGATGCCTTCGTCGAAGGGCGCATCCGTTTCTCCGACATCTGGGCGGTCGTCCAGAAAACCATGGACCAACATCAGGTCAATCCCGCCACCTCCCTTGAATCCGTCATCTCCGCAGACGCCTCGGCCCGCTTCGTCGCGAGGGAAGCTATTGAATGCTTGATCTTCTGAATCAGTGATGTCATACACGCGAACATGGCCCGAGGCACCTTTATCATTCTGTCTGCCCTTTTGAGCAACCCGCTTCAGGCGGTGATCGTAGCCGGTGCCAACGGCGGCGCGGGAACGACAAACAACACGACGGTCGAGCAGCTCAACAGCATCGTCCCCGTGCCCTTCACGAACTTCGACAACTCCATCCAGTATTCCGACGCCTCCGGCACTTACCTCGGTTACAATCCCTCGACACGCGACATCTGGGTGCTCACCGCCAACCACATCACCACAACTTCAGCCGGCAGTGCCTTGCAGATCAAGGGCGTCACCTACCTCCAGCAGGGAAGCCGGGTCGCGGTGCCGAATTCCGATCTAGCACTCGTTCGCTATCATAACTCATCGGGCCTCGTGCCCGCCATGCCCGCCGTTTCGCTGGCTACTGGAACCCCAACCGTGGGCTCGCCCTTTGTGATGATGGGTTGGGGAGCCGACCGCGTCCAGGGCCCGAGTTCGGGGGCTTTCACCAGCGACGCCGTGACAGTCACCGGAGGCACCGGCAGCGGCTATGTCTGGCGGAGTTCCTCTAACAGCATGCTGCGCTGGGGCACCAACAACGTCAGCACCGAGCTCAGAGCCTCCTTGAGTGGTGTGAATCTGGTGAACGCCTTTTGGGGCGCCTATTTCGATCAACCAGCCGCAGGTCAATGGCTCACTTCGACTGAAGCCACCCTTGCGGTGCGTGATTCCGGCGGCGGTGCCTTCTTTCTCAGCGGCGGAAGATGGATCCTCGGCGGAGTCGCCTATGGAGTTGAAACCGGCGGCAGCTCGCCGTTTTCCAGCCCCACGTCCCGCCAAGGATCCTACTTCACCGACGTTGGCTACTACAGCAACACGATCCAATCGCTCATCGGGACCGGTGTCACCCTGGTGCCGGAGCCTTCCGTTGGACTTCTCGGTCTTTTAGGACTGGTCACGATCCGCCGCCGCCGGGGTTGACGCGGGGAGTCCCATCGGTTCCCATCGCGCCGATGTCCAAGGATTCCGGGAAAGGCAAGAAAACCAAGAAAGACGCGCTCCGCTGGGTGCTTTCGTATCTCGGTCCGCACAAGGGGATTTTCATTCCCTCACTGATCGCCCTTTTTCTAACAGCAGGCCTTTCTCTATCCTTCCCTCTCCTGCTGAAGGACCTGATCGGGAATCCGGCCGACGCCTGGCGCAACGGGATCAACTCCGCCGATGTGCTGGCAAAGAGCAACCAGACGGCCAAACTGATGGCGGCGCTGCTCGCCCTCCAGGCGTTCATCGGCTTTTGGCGAGTTCAGGGGTTCATCCGCTCGGTCGAGGGTGCGCTCAATGACCTGCGGCGTGAAATTTTCCAGCATCTGGTGAAACTGCCGGTCCCGTTTTTCCAGAACGAACGCTCAGGAGCCGTCAGCAACCGCGTCTTCGCCGATCTCGGAGTGGTCCGCGAGACCTTCCTCACCACCCTTCCCCAGGCGATTCGCCAGACGGTCATCCTCATCGGCGGGCTTACGATGATCCTGTTGTTTTCGTGGAAGCTCTCCCTGGTCATGCTCGCCACGATCCCAGTGGTGGTCCTTGCCGTGGCCCTCTTCGGCCGCAGGGTGAGGCGGTATTCCAAGGAGGCCCAGGATGCGCTGGCCGAGTCGGGAAGCGTGATGGAGGAAACCGTTCAGAACATCGCCGACGTGAAGTCGTTTGCCAACGAACCGCTGGAGCGCAAGCGCTACGATGGAGCGCTGGCCACCGTCCTCAATGTCAGCATCAAGGGCTCCAAGGTGCGCGGGGCTTTCCTGTCATTCATCATCTTCGCCATGTTCGGCGCGATCACTTTCGTGACCTGGTATGGGTCCCGGATGCTGGCCAACGGGGAGATCGACTCCACCGCCTTCACGGCCTTCATCGTCTTCAGCATCTTCGTTGGTGCCTCGCTCGGATCCTTTCCGGAAATCATCACCCAGTTCCAGACCACCTCCGTCGCCGCAGAGCGCCTGCACCAGATCATGGCGGAGTCCCCCGAGCAGGACGGCGGTCAGCCGGTCGGCACGCTGGTGGGTGCGGTCAGCCTCGATCATGTCGAGTTCCTCTACCCTTCCCGACCGGACTCGCCTGTGCTCCGCGATCTGAGCTTCAGCGTCTCGCCCGGCCAACGGGTTGCCATCGTGGGCCCCTCCGGCGCAGGGAAATCGACGATCTTTTCCCTCATCCTCGGCTTTCATCGCCCCCAGACAGGTCGGGTTCTCTTCGATGGCAAGGACGCCGCCACCCTTGATCTCGCCGGGCTCCGCAAGCAACTCGCCGTCGTGCCGCAGGAGGTCCTGCTCTTCGGCGGCAGCATCCGCGAGAACATCGCCTACGGTCGCCCAGGTGCCTCGCTGGAGGAGATCGAGGAGGCCGCGAAGAAAGCCAATGCGCATGACTTCATCGCCTCGCTCGAACAAGGCTACGAGACCACCGTCGGCCCGCGTGGCGTGAAGCTCTCAGGTGGCCAGCGTCAGCGGATCGCCATTGCCCGTGCCATCCTCGCGGATCCGAAGATCCTGCTTCTCGATGAGGCCACCTCCGCTCTGGATTCCGAGAGCGAGCGACTGGTCAACGAAGCCCTCGAGCGCCTGATGCAGGACCGGACGAGTCTCGTCATCGCCCACCGGCTTTCCACCGTCCGCCATGCCGACCGCATCCTCGTCGTCAATCATGGCCGCATCGTGGAAAGCGGCAGCCACGAGGAACTCATGGCGCTGGGAGGGACCTACAAGCTGCTGGCCGAAACGCAGCTTTCATAATCATTCCGGGCACAAAAAATCGCCGAACAGCGCGTGCCGTCCGACGATTTCGAAAACCTTCTTCATCAAGCAGCGGGCCTCAATGGCAGCCGCAACCGCCCTTGCCACCGCCACCGCAGCAGCCGTCTTCGGCTTCGGCGAAGTCCTCGGCCTCCGGCACGCGACCGAGTTCGAGGGTCATGCCGACATACTTGCTGACCGTCTGCTGGATGGATTCCAGTTCGCGCTGGGCGTTGAGGAAATTGGTCGCGACCTCATTCTTGAACAAGGCATCGCGCGCGGCCTCGAACTCGCGGATCTCGGCGGCACCCAGCTCCACACCGGCGTGCTGCTTGTGGTGAAGTTCTTCACCGCGCTCATGGACGCTCTGATACTGGAGACGGGCGGCATCGTCATCGAGGAACCGCTCGACCTGGCCCTGGAGTTCCTTGAAACGTGGCTCACCCACGATCTGGGCGCAGAGTTCCTTGGTCTTGGCGATCACCGACGAGTCATTTGCTAAAATCGACATGCGCACCCTCTACCCTCGCGATTTCCGGCTGGCAACCCCGATCCGGCTCGACTCATGGGAAATTCCAGCCAACTTCCCGTCGTTCCAGCCATGCCCCGCATGAAAAAGTTCCTCCGGCACACGGCGACGACGTGCATGATCCTGATCGTGATCGCCTTCATCGGAACCGCCATCTGGGGATCTGGACAGTTGATCCATCCACAGCGTCGGCCGATCAAGGACTACCACCGGGAAGTCGCAGCGGCTCCGGACAAATTCGGCCTGAAGATCGAATCCTACACCGGTCCGTCCTCGACGCCCTGCCTGCTGCTCACGCCTCCGAGTTCTCCCGGCGAAGCGAAAAAAGGCCGGATCGTCCGCGATATCCTGGCGAAGCGTGGGGTCGAGCTCGCTCCGTGGGGCAAGGTCCGGGGGACACTCGTTCTGCTCCATGGCTATCGGGGCCGGAAGGAGGACTATTTCCCCATCGCCGAACGTTTCTGTGCCGCAGGATTCCGCTGCATCGTGATCGACCTGCCCGGCCACGGCGATAATCCCGCAGCCAGCGCCACCTTTGGAAAAAACGAAGTGCGGCTTGTGGAATCGGTCCTCGATGACGCAGCCGCGCGCTTTCATTTCCCTCCGACCCACTGCGGACTCTTCGGGCTTTCGCAAGGAGGAGCCATCGCCCTGCAGACCGCTGCCCGGCCCGGCAGCCGCTGGAGCGCGGTCACCAGTGTCTCGGCCTTTGCCTCCCTTGACCAACCGGTCCGCTACACCGCCAATGGGATCTCGCCGATGCTGGCAAAGATCACCCCCTTCACCACCGCCGCCTGCGCCTGCGGGGTCCGCTGCCGGGTGGGCTTTTTTCCGTCAGACATCCAGCCGGCAACCGCCGCCGCCTCGATCCGGATTCCGGCCTTCATCGTCCACGGAGATCAGGACACCTTCATTCCGATCCGTGCTGGAGAGTCGATTTTCAAGGCGATCCCAGGCCCCGACAAAACCTTCCGCGCCATCAAGGGGGCCGGTCACCACAACGTGCTCTCGACCGGTTCGCATGAACTTTATGCGGACATCTCTGCCTTCTTTCTGGATCGGTGCAGGCCCTGAATTCCCGTTAAACGGACCGGGAATGTTAGAGGAAGGTAAAAGTCGCCCGGCCGACGTTAAGTGAAGGTAAACTTCCTCGATTTTGAATCGGGATCATGGCGGATGGGAGCTGTGAAAGCCCTCACCCACCTCATTTCATCTGCTCTCCTGACCCAGGGAGCCTTGGCCGCCGATGTCACCGGAGCATTGCCCTCAGGCTCATCAGTCAAAGTCGCTCCAGGCACCGGCAATGCCTTTGCCAGGCTGGACATGACCGACACCGGCAACCGGGTCTGGACGCTCCAGTCCTCGCCCGATCTGACCACCTGGACCAATGTCAGCACCCTCAAGGTTCGCAACAGCCTGCTGCGCGTGCCCTTGCCAAAGGTCGCGAACAAGACCCATCTCTACTATCGGATGAAATACGACTCGGCCGTCCAGACCGCGCCAAACAACGTGACGGACGCGCTTTCCCTCCCCACCACCGCCGCCAACTACGCGAACCCGACCCTCCCCGCGCACCTCCGCACCCAGGCGATCCGGGCCCAGGACAACACGCCCGCCGACAACGCCACGACCAACGTCGGTGCCACCCTCGGCCGCGTGCTGTTCTACGACAAGAGACTCTCGGCCAACAACACCACCTCCTGCTCATCCTGCCATCAGGCGGAGCACGGCTTCAGTGATCCCAACCGCTTCAGCACCGGCTTCGCAGGCGGCCACACCGATCGCAACTCGATGGGCCTTACCAATGCCCGCTATTACATCCGACAGAATTTCTTCTGGGACGAACGCGCCGCCACCCTTGAGGAGCAGGTTCTGCAGCCGATCCAGAACACCACGGAAATGGGACTCACCTTGACCGAACTGGTGACCAAGATCCAGGCCGAGCCCTACTACGGCACACTCTTCACCAATGCCTTCGGAAACTCCACCGTCACCACGGACAGGATCTCCAAGGCCCTCGCCCAGTTCGTCCGGTCGATTGTTTCCGGAAACTCGAAGTACGATCAGGGAGTGCCGATCGGCTTCTCCAACTTCACCGCCTCCGAAGCCCGCGGTCGCGGACTCTTCGGTGCCGCCGGATGCGCCGCCTGCCATGGCAGTGACAACTTCGTGCCCGGCAATCTGATCTTCAACAACGGCCTCGAAAATCCCTACGTGGACAAAGGGCTGGGAGCAGTCACCGGCCTCAATTCCGACGAAGGCTTCTTCAAGGTTCCCTCGCTGCGCAACATCGAACTCACCGCGCCCTACATGCATGACGGACGCTTCAACACC
>JAIYDT010000612.1 GCA_027487355.1 Verrucomicrobiaceae bacterium | reverse complement strand
GGATCGGCCGGGCCGGTGGCTTATTGGGTTGGTTCGGGGAACGAGAGCACGACCTTTGCGGGCACCATCACCGGGAATGCCACCTTTACCAAAATGGGAACAGGCACCCTCACCTTGTCCGGAGCCAGCACCCACACCGGAGCCACTTCCGTTTCCGCGGGGGCCCTGCTTGTCGATGGCTCACTCGCAGCCTCCGCCGTCAGCGTTTCAAGCGGGGCCCTGCTGGGAGGCGACGGCACCCTCGGCGGATCGGTCACAGCGGCATCCGGAGCCATTCTTTCGCCCGGCACGATTCCATTTACCGGAGCGAACCTTCCCATCTCCGGCGGGCTGGCCCTGAATGGCAACACGATCTATTGCGATCTTTCCAATTCACCCACCGGAGCCAACGACAGGATCACCGTCGGCGGCGCGCTCGCTCTAACAGGAGCCCAGACTTTCCAGTTCCTCCTGCTCGACGGCACGCTCAATGCGGGAACCTACGATCTCATCACGGCCTCCGGCAGTTCGGCGAGTGGCGTGACCCTTCTTCACAATCTCCCCGTCGGTTCACGACAGACCTTCACCCTCGCCCGAAGCGCCGCCGGCTCGAATCCCTCCAAGGTCTGGCTGACGGTCACGGGAAATCCCGCCACGCTCACCTGGACCGGGACCACCAGCGGAAACTGGGACACTGCCACCGCATCGAACTGGACCGGAGCCACGCCCAACACCTTCGGCTCGAATGATGCCGTGGTGATCGACGACTCCTCCTCCGTCCTGACGATCACGCCGGTCGGCACGGTGACTCCACGCTCCACCCTGGTGAACAACTCCGCCAGGGCCATCACCCTCGCCGCCGGGCTCGGTGGTGGCGTTCTCACCAAGAACGGAACCAGTCAACTCACCCTAACAGGCACGAACAGCCACAGCGCCACCATCCTCAACGCCGGCACCATCCAGCTCTCCACCGCGACCGCGAACGCCTCCGGTCTTGGGACCGGCCCCATCACCCTCAACGGCGGCACCTTGAAAATGTACAGCGCGGGGGATGCCACCTACGCCGGAAATCTCCCGAACTCGCTCATCGTCTCCGGCACGGCGGCCTTCCACACCGCTCCCCGTGGTGGCTTCAGTGGAAACGTCAGCGGCACCGGCACCCTCAACTACCTCACCACCTATGTCCGCGCCGATGTGACCGGAAACTGGAGCGGCTTTTCCGGCATCCTCAACGTCATCACCGACTCCGGCGGCGGAGACTTCCGCATCTTCTCAAACTACGCCTGGGCCGGTCTGCCGAACGCCACCCTCAACCTCGCGACGAAAACCTGGTTCCGCTTCGATGGCATCCTCAACTCCGGCGCAGGCACCACCATCCCGATCGGCGCGCTCAACGGTCCCACCGGTGCCCACCTCCTCGGCGGCCTCACCGGCGGTCGCGCGCTCACCTATCGGATCGGCGGAAAGAACACCGATGCCACCTTCGCGGGCGACATCAGCGAGCAGAACACCGGCACCGCCACCAACTATGTGAAAACCGGCACCGGCATCTGGACCCTCAGCGGCTTCGGCTCCTGGAACGGCGGCACCACGGTCGAGCTGGGGACCCTCAGATTGAGTGGCCCCTATTCCTGCGCCGGAGCCACCAGCGTCGAGTCCGGTGCCACCCTCCAACTCTCCAACGGCAGCCTCGCCACCGATGCCGTCAACATCGCCAGCGGAGCCACGCTCACCGGCAATGGCACGATCACCGGCGACCTCAACAACGACGGCACCGTCACCTCCATGTCCGGCGGCACCCTCGCCGTCACCGGCGACGTGGTGAACAACGGCACCATGCGCATCGCCAGCGGCACCGCCCTCAGCGCCACGGGAAACTTCGTCAACAACGGCATCCTCGATCTGCTCACCTCCTCGGCGGGACTGCCACCGAATCTTGAAAACAATGGCATCGTGATCGACTCCAGCGCGCTGCGCACGACGAGCATTTCCAAGGTCGGCAGCGTGGTGACCATCAAGGTCCCGACCCACAGCGCCCATGTCTATCAACTCCAGCGCTCCACCTCACTGACCGGCGGCTGGACCGATGTCGGAGCCGCACAAAACGGTGCCACCACCGTCAGCGGCCAGCCGACCGAACGCACCTTCACCGACCCAGCGGCCACCGCTCCAAAGTGCTTCTACCGGGTGAAAGTCACGCCGTGAGCAGGAGTCGCGACATTCGTGTCGCGACCTAGAAGGGCAGGGACCCTCCGGAGGCCCGGTCCCTGCCTTTGGATGCACGGAGTCGCGACATTCGTGTCGCGACAAACTCCGGTTCTTGTTGCGACAGGAATTTCGCAACTCCATTGGATGCCCACCCGCCCACAATCGACTTGGATTCCCTGCCTCCAAGGGTCAGAGTCCGGCCATCCATGTGAGATGGAAATCCGGAAGTCTCAGTTGCCTTTGCCCCCTGGCCACAAACCGGTTGCAGTGTCACCCCAAACCCAACCTGTTGTTCAACCATACTGTTCGCGTAGAATTTTCCATGCATAAGGCAAGACGAGCAACACCCGATGATAGCGGGAGGATTGCCGAGATCCAAGTGGCGGGGTGGAAGGCCGCCTATCGCGGGATCATTCCTGACGACTACCTTGATGCAATGACTCCGGAGAGGCGCCAATCGTTCTGGGATCAGCAGGTTCGCGATGAATGTGGTGAGATGTTCGTGGCCGAAGTCGACAGCGAAGTCACGGGATTCTGCCACCTGATTCCATCAAGGGATGCTGATGGTGATGGCGTCGCCGAGATCGCGGCGATTTACGTTGATCCTACTGCCTGGAGGCACGGCAGCGGACGATCACTGTGCGACGGCGCACTTGCATCGGCGCTTCAGAATAGAGCGCCTTGGGTGACATTGTGGGTCCTAGCTGAGAATGCTTTGGGTCGGCGGTTTTACGAGGCCATGGGCTTTTTGGCCGATGGGGCCAGGAAGTCGGAAGAATTCCGCGGATTCACTCTTGAGGAGGTCCGCTACCGAATTGACCCAAGACAACGCGAACGAGGCGTCACTCCTAATGCCTGATTCGCCTCCAGTTCCAGCCGTCGTGACCGCTACAACCTCAACCCGCTGTCGAAGCCTCGCCCCCGGTCAGGCGTAGGAAGATTTCGACGTTCGCTTTAAGTAATGAAGAATCCCCAATTCATCCTCATGTCGGTGGTGGCTATCTCGCTGTTGGGGTGGACACTGATTTCGCTTCATGCACACGCGCAGTTCGATGCTAGCACCGCAGGTGTGCGATTTTCGGATCAAAAGGGCCAATGCCAGATTGAAGTCATTAAGGATGTGTCGTTCACATTGGTGGTGTTCGACGCCGAGCACGAGAATCCACATAAAAGTGAAGTGGATCCGTTAACATTTTGCCACAAAGCCCAAGTCTGCCTAGACTCAACGTATGTCGAGAGACGCTATCTTTGGTGGGGCAAAAAGATTGTAGGGGCTGATTATTTGGCTGGATCAGCAGCTAATCAGATTCGGTATCGTGTTTCAACCGACGTCCGATGAAGAATCAAACGACAACATAACCAGCCCCAACAAGCTGCGTCGTGACAACACCTGCTAGCCGTCAGTTTCGCTGATTTCACCTGACTACAACCCCAACCCTGTGATCGACACGCGCTCCAGCTGGTATTGGTGCACGTGCTCATCGTCGCCGGAACTTTCACTCCCACCAGCCGAACTTGCCGCATTCGTCACGGAGGACAGCGCGTTCCGGGGTCGCGACATTCCTGTCGCGAGAAAGACGGGTGAGAGCGGGGCCCCACTCACTCTTGAAGATACCCGCTAAGTGCCTCCCTAAGCGACGTGCGTGCGCGGAACAGCAGGCTCTTGATGGCCGGGACCGAGAGATTGAGGACCACGGCGATTTCCTCATAGGGCATCTGTTCGTAGCGGCGCAGCACCACGGCCACCCGCTGGGCCTCGGGGAGCGAGGCGATGGCTTGGTCCACTGCGGCTTGCAGTTCACCCTGGAGCAGGGCGGTGTCGGGTTCGTGCTCGCTGGCGGCGGCGACGTGGAGATTGGCGGAGTCCTCGCGCTCCTCCACGGAGACCTCCTTCTTGCGGCTGCGACGACGGCTTTCGTTGAAGACGAGATTGCGCGCGATGGTGAAGAGATAGGTGGTGAACTTGGCCTCGGGCCGGTAGTTCTTCGCGTGTTTCCAGAGTCGGATGAAGACCTGCTGGGCGATGTCCTCGGCCTCGGTCGGATCGCCGAGCATTTTCGCCACCAGACCGATCACGGCGTTCTGGTGGCGTTCGACCAGCTCCCGGAATGCCTGATGATCGCCGTTCCCGGCACGCGCCACCAGCACCGCATCGAGGGAGTCCTCGTGGGGCACAGGGGTGGGGTCCGCTTCGGCCATGGCCATCTGGGGTCGGGTGGCGATTCCGGCACTTGTCATGATCTCCGGGGTAGAACCCGGCAAGTGCAGGAAAGTTTCAGGATCAGGGAAGCAGTGGCGCTGAATCGGCCCAAGCCTGGACTTCCGGATCGAGAAAAACTCCATCCAACACCTCACGGGCCCAGTCCTCTTTGAGGGCGAGCACGCTCAACATGCGCCACGACGCGACCTGGATGGCCGGCAGTTCCGCCCAGACGGTTTCCGCCAGGCAGCGCCATTCCTGGCCGGAGAGGGACTTGGGGCGTTCCAGAACGGCATGGCAGGCTTCGGAAACGAGGAGGGTGCGATCAAGTTCGGGGTCGGCCGGAATAGGCGGAATTTCGTAGGCACGGAGGGGGACTCCCGAGACTCCGGTGAGTTCGCATTTCGATTTCGCCCGTCTGGCCAGATCCTTGCCAAGGGAGTTGAGAGCGGCGGTGCGTGCCTGGTGGGTATCGTATCCCTTTGCCATGAGGCCGACAGTCTAGCGGATTCGTGGTGGCTGGAAATGAGGATTCTCGGGAAATGCGGACCTCCGGGCCAGGTTCGCAAGTTTCCATTGTTCTTGCCGGAATGGCAGGGGCGCTGCTACCACGGAGCATCCATGAAGCTCCGTCCCCTATGGTTCGTCATTCCGGCCATCGCCCTGATCTCCGGTTCCTGTGAGAAAAAGCCACCGGCAAGCACCGAGTCCCCTGCGACTCCGGCTGGCGAGCCCGCCAAACCTCCTGTCATTCCGGCTCCTCCTGCCGCTGAACCTGTGGCTCCGGTTGTTCCGGCGCTGAGCGTGGAGGAACGGGCGGCGAAGTTCGGCATCGTCAAGCACCTGCCCAAGGATACCGAAAGCTTTCTGTCCGTTTACAATGGCAATGGCATGTCCAAACGCTTCAAGGGCACCAAGGTCTGGGAGCTGATCGAGGGCGTCAGCGGCATCGCCGAAGTGGAGGGCGCTGAAGAAGGCGAGCCAATCGGGGAGGAGAAACCCGCTGGCGAGAAGCCCGCCGATGGACCCGCCAAGGACGCGTCCGAAGCGCCGGAGGAAGCCTCGGGTGTGAGCTCGATCCTGGGCCAGGAGGTGTTCCTGGCCACCGGCAAGGGAACCAGTGCCCAGACCGGCAACCTCCTGACCGTCAGCCATCGTGCCAACTATTTCCAGATGAAGCTGCTGACGAAAGCCTTCCTGGCAGCGGTCGAATCGAAGGCCGTGGATGAACTCGCCGATCAGGCTTCCGACGTCCAGATGCGTTCGTTCATCGAAGTCCTCAAGGATCCGCAATCGGGCATGGGCCTGCTCGAAAAGATGCAGATGCCGCCGGTTTACGTGGGCTTCAAGACCTTGCCTGAAAGCCGTGAGCAGGTCGCCCAGCAGGTCGCCTCCACCGTCGAGTACCTCGGTGGAGCCGAAGACATGGTCGAGCCCGTCGATTTCGAGCGGGCCGGGGCCAAGTTCTCGGGCTACCGTCTGCTTGGAAAGGTGATCTCGAAGTCGATCGGCCAGAATCGTGAGGAAATGGACGAGCAGATCGGCGCGGAAACCGCCGACCAACTGCTCGCCACCCTCGCCAAGAAGGACCTCCTCGTCGTCAGCGGCACGCTGGGGGATTACGTGATCCTTTTCATCGGCACCACGCCTGAGGACTTCCAACTGGTGGCGGATGCCAAGGACTCGCTTGCCGCGACCGACGCCCTCTCGTTCGCCGACGCCTATGGCTCCAAGGAACTGGCCGCGCTGGTTTACGGCTCGGACGCCATGATGGACACCCTGAACTCCGCTGCGGGAGGGGTCGGCGATTTCGCCTCCGGCCTGCGCGACGGTTTCGCTGGAAATGATGCGCTCGGCGACACCCGTGACATCGAGTCGCTGCTCCAGCTCGTCAGCGAGCGCGAGCAGGCTCTTGCAAAGCTGGCCACTTCGGACACCTACGGCATGGTCGCCTTCTTCGAGCAGGGTGTGAAAATCGAATCTTTCGGCGGATCCGACATGGGATCGCTCGATTGGAAAGCCCCATCCACCCTCGCCGGTCTCGGCAAGCCGGACGACGTGGTGCTCTTCGCCAACTTCACCTCCGATGCGACCTACGACGCCAAGCTCAAGTCCTACATGGAGTCACTCGTCGAGACCGCCTACGCGGTGACCAAGAAAGTCGCCGAGTCCCCGATCGCTGGGGAGGAGATGGACCAGTTCAAGGACGGGCTGAAGATGTTCGACACCAAGTTCCGTGGCGACGCCCTGATGCTGCTCGACGCCCTGCGCGGGGATTTCTCCGCCGGACTCGGACAGGAATCCGCACTCGTGGTGGACCTCAAGGGAACGGTGCCCGCCATCCCCGGCATTCCTCCGGCCCTCGTGGAAAAGGGCAAGTTCATCCGCGCCTCCTGGATCAGCCCGGTGACGGATCGCAGCAAGCTCGCGACTTCGTGGGACAAGATGAACGAGGCGTCCACCCGGATTCTGAAGACCGTCAGCGAGATGGCCGGCGATGAAATCCCGATGCAGAAGCCGATGAGCTCCGAAAAGAACGGCTTCACCACCTGGTTCATCTCGATGCCCTTCTTCAACGACGACTTCGTTCCCTCGGTCACCGTGAGTGACAAGTGGTTCATCGCCTCCACCTCCAAGATCCAGGCTCTCGAGCTTGCCGATGCTGCAGGCAAGGAGCCATCGAGCCGCACCGGATTCTACCTCAATGTGAAGATTGATCCGCTTCGCACCTTCGGCAACGAGTGGCTGAAGCTCGTCGACGAAAACGCCCCGGCGGTCTTCGCCGATCAGGAGGAGCAGCTCGTGCAGTTCAAGGAGAAGAAAAAGGACATCGGGAAGGCCATCCTCGCGCTGGGCGAGCTTGATTCGATCTCCGCCCACGTCCGTCGCGAAAGTGGCCGGGTCCGGGGCAGCGTTCATTTCAAAACCCACTGAGTTTTCCACGACGTGGAAATCGTTCCGATCGGCACCGTCAGGACTTGTTTCGGCGACAAGTTCGCGGTGCCGCGCCAACCCTCGCTCTGCGCCAGTTCGTGGGGAGAGCTGACGTTTCACGAGGGCTTCCGTGATCCCGCCATGGTCCGGGAGTTGGCGGATTTTTCGCACCTCTGGCTGATCTTCGGCTTCCACGCCACGGCAGACAAGGGCTGGACCCCTACGGTTCGGCCTCCGCGTTTGGGAGGCAACAAGCGGGTCGGGGTCTTCGCCACGCGCTCGACTTTCCGCCCGAACGGACTCGGCCTCTCGCTGGTCGCGCTGGAAGGGATCGACCTGCACCCGGACGGCCCGCGTTTGAAACTCGGGCGGCTCGATCTCATCGACGGCACGCCGGTTTACGACATCAAGCCCTACCTGCCCTTCACCGACGCGCTTCCCGAGGCCCACGCCGGCTTTGCCGAGACTGCCCCTCCCAGCGTCCCGGTCCGGGTGGCGGATGAGGCCAGGCAGGAGTTTGAATCGCTATCCGGCCGTGCCAGGTCCCTGATTCAGGAATGCCTCGCCCAGGACCCCCGGCCCGCCGTGCAGTCGGAGCGCACGGAAAAGCAGTTCGGGGCCAGGCTCTGCGGCTGCGAGGTCCGCTTTCGTTTCGATGCCGATGGCTGCCAGATCGTCTCGATTTCAACGGCCGACGGTTCCGGGTTGAATTGTTAAGTGAAGTTTACTACCCTTTCATCCATGAAGGGTCTTTGGTTCGGAGTTCGTCATCTCATCCCGTTGCTCGGAGCGCTCGCTCTTGCCGGTTGTGGTGACCGAAAGAAGGCCTCGAGCGACAACCTGGCCGACGCTGGCTATCAGTTGACCGCTACCGACTGGTTTCGGGCCGTGGCAGACGACAATCCTCCCGTTCTGGAAATGTTCCTGAAAGGCGGCTTCCAGATCGGATCGCGGACTCCTGAGGGAAATGGAGCCCTCCACATCGCCGCCGCATCTGGAGCGATGAAGTCCGGAAAGTTTCTGCTCGATCACAAGGTCGGACTCGACGACCCCGGCGAAGGGGGCAGAACTCCCTTGATGGAGTCGATCCGCACCGGGCAACTGGCCATGATGCGCTGGCTGCTGAAGCAGGGAGCCAATCCTCTTTCCAAGGACACCGAGGGCTACAAGCCCCTGATGCTGGCGGTGAAGGAGGGGCGGGCCGAGGCCATCGGAGACCTTGCCGTGCATGACCGCGAGGACCTCGACGCGGCCCTGCTGGCCGCCGCGCTTCTCGGGCAGACCAAGGTGATCGATGAACTGACAAAATACGGTGCCTCCATCTACGCCCGGATGGACGATGGCCGCACGGCCCTGATGGTGGCTGCGGAAAATGGCCACCTCGATTCCTCGAAGCTGCTCATCGACATCGGATCGAACCGTTTCACCACGGATCCGGAGGGTCGCAGCGCCTCGGACCTCGCCTCGGCGGCGGGACATCAGGAGGTGGTGAAACTGCTTTCCGCCGAGCCCACGGCGGGGGAGATGGCACTTCAGTCGAACGAGCAGATCGGAGACGAACTGGCCAGTGTCGCGGATGCGGCTCAGGCCGATGGGACTCCGACAGCCTCTTCCCCGGCCATCGCCG
>JAIYDT010000058.1 GCA_027487355.1 Verrucomicrobiaceae bacterium | reverse complement strand
TCGAGTGGAAGGGGTGCGTGCGCCGCCAAGGCCTTGAGCCATGGATCGGGCTGCCAAACGTCCTCTTCCCCGAGGAATGATCCATCGCGAGGTTGTTCGAACGTGGCCTGAAGATGCAGATTGAGAAGACGCCTGGCCAAGGGATCCGCCGCCGCGGCGGCGAGTTGATCGGGGTCGGCGTTCTCGAGGAGATCGGCCGCCGCGTGCCTGAGGTCGACCTCGACGGAGGCTTTTCCATTCACGAAGGCTTCGTGGAAATCATGAATCGCTGCGATCGGATCCCCGTTGCCCGGTGCCAGCCAGGCCTTGGCGGCGGGGGCCAGCTTCAGCACATCGGAGGCTCCGGAGGACGCTTCCCTCACAACGCGCCGATACCATTCAAGGCATTCGCCGCGATCGGTCGAGGTCTTCGCCAGCATCCAGGCTGCCCAAACACTGCGGTGTCTTCGCGCCTCCGCCGGCTTTTCGAGGATGCCTTTCCAGAGGTTGCGGGCCTCATCCTTCATGCCGACCGCGTGCAGCCTCGCGGCTTCCACATAGTCCGCCACATCGGCCGGGTATCCTTCATCGAGCGGGCGCTCCGGCAGCTCGGCGGCGGCTCCATGCTGGATCGGAAAGTCGGCCATGCCGATTTCCTCAAGCCCCGTCAGCAGGGTGGTCCGGACTTCCCGATAGTGCCGGCTTCTTCCGGCGATGACCTCGTCGGCCAATCCTTCCTTTTTCCAATCCGCTTCCAGTTCCGCGACCTCCAAGGGGATTTGCGCAAGCAGACCTGACTGTCTCGCGAAGGCGGTGACGGGAGGCACGGGTCGGCCATCGATCCGATAAAGCCCGGCAATGAATGAAACCGGCGGAACCCCCAGCGCGGCCTGAGGTTTGTCCAGAACCGTGTCCGGAAAGAAAGGCCCACAGGCGTGGGTGCTGGTGAGAAGGGAAATCCAGGCAACGAGGCCGGGAGCAACACGGAGATTCATGGAGCGAAGTGCCACTCCATACGTGCTTCTTTTCCCGACGTTCTCAACCATCCAGTTGGAATTTTTTTGCCCGGATCAATCCATGGCCAGATCCCCGGGCGGCGGATGAAATGGAGTCCGTCGGCGCGACGCTCAAGACGATAGGCCCCGGCTCCATCGGCTGCGATCACCGGGCTGGTGACGATGATTTCCGCAGGCAGCGGACCGGGAAATCCCCCACGGTTCATCACGAAAAGATCCCCCGTGCCTGCATGATCGACGGCCTCGAACGAAAGCTCGGCGGCGGCTTGCTCGCCTCTGGAAACCTTGGCCAGCGTGTCCCAGGTCCAGTTCCTGCGATCCCCCTCGATCGGCAGCCGGTACCAGATCACCGCACGCAGTCCGGCGGGCGGATCCTTCATCCATTCCTCGATCAGCTTCGCACTCTCGATGGGATCGGCGAAGGCGAACGACTTTCTCGCCGGAATCCGGTCCTGCGGCGGAAGGTCCTCGGAGACGACCTCGATGACCTTGTCGTCGCGGTCGAACCAGACCTCACAGCCATAGGTCGCCATGGCCACGCGAAACGGCACACCCAGGGCGGCGGCCCGTTTCACTGCGGCTCGGCTGGCGAGCGGATCGAAGAGCAGCACCGGCGCGGTCGGGCTCTTCGGCAGGTTCAGCGAGTGGACCTGGAGGACATAGCCGGACCGATCACGGATGAGCTGGGGAAAATCGGGCTCATCCATCCACGATGGCAGCACGGTGGGGACGACCGGCACCTTTCCAGCAGCCTTCTGAAGCGAACCGAGAAGCGCCCGATAGCGGTTCAGCCGCTTTTGTGGGCAGTCGTAGTCGCATTGGATCTCGCGGGGCGAAAGCGCGGCAAGGGACCGGACCACGGTGGCCACTTGTGCGACCTGATCGTCCGTCCATTCCAGCCCGGAGGCCGAGGCTCCGATGCGCAAAACAAGGCCACAACCTGGAGCCGGCAGCCTGTTGGATACCGGGCGTTCCACGACAAAGCTCCTGCCGTTCCAGCGAAGCTCGGCGGCCCTGACGTGGAAGGTCGCAATCGCTCCGGCGGCGCGCTGCATGGCGCTGGACACCGCAGGACGATCCGGATCCTGCCAGACATAGGCCTCGATGCCCGGGACCGGGCGCGATTCCTTGCGACAGGTGGTCAGGAAAAACGGCAACAAACAGAGCCAGCAAAGGGAGCGAAGCATCCGGATCGGTTCTAGGAGAAAGTCCGGTTTTGCCAACGACCGATCCCATTTTTCGGGGTTTTCGTTCTTTGACTGGTCGGACCGCATCACTGGGTTTCAGGATATGAGAGTGATCCTTTGGTGTTCGACGATTTCCCATACCTTCATGAATTTCCGTCTCCGATCCCATCTCAAGGCCTGTGCTTCCGCCTTTGTCCTGGTGGCCTCCGCGCCCGGCATGCTTCGCGCGGCTGAGCCTTTTCATTTCCATCATGAGAATGTCCTGGGCACCTCGTTGGATCTGCAGGTCTCCACTCCTGAGGCCGGCCAGGCCGCAACCGCCGAGGCGGCGGTGCTGCAGGAAATCGAACGGCTTCGGAAGATCCTCAGTTCGTATGATCCCCAGAGTGAACTCAGCCGTCTCAACGCCGCTGCCGGACCGATGGTCGTTTCCCAGGAGCTGCTCGACGTGCTGAATGCCTACGATCTCTGGCAGTCGAAATCACGCGGCGCCTACAATGGCCACCTCGGGCAGTTGATCGCGCTCTGGAGCAAGGCGGAAAAGACCGGGAGCGTTCCGAGCCCAGCGGAGCTGAAGCCGGTCATCGACTCCCTGGCCTCACCCGGCTGGAAGATCGATGCCGCCACCCGCACGGTGACCCGTCTTTCGCCGGCGCAGAGCCTGAATCTCAATTCCCTCGGCAAGGGCTACATCGTCAGCAAGGCCGCCGTGGCCGCACGCAAGGCAGTGCCGACCCTGACCGGACTGCTGGTGAACATCGGTGGTGACCTTTACGCCAGCGGACGCCCAGCCGATGCGGCTTCGTGGGAAATTGGAGTCGCCGACCCGAGGCGCAGCGCCGACAACGCCCCGCCACTGACCAAGGTGCATCTCATGGATCGGGCCATTTCAACCAGTGCCGCCTACGAACGCGGCTACACGATCGCCGGTCATCGTTACTCGCACATCCTCGATCCCCGCAACGGCATGCCTGCGGAGGGGGTGTCCAGTGCCACCGTGATTGCCGCCAACAATTCCAGTGCCAATGCCATGGCCACCATGCTCTGCGTGCTCAAGCCGGAGGAAGGGCTCGAACTCGTCATATCCACCCCCGGCGCGGAATGCCTGATCATCGCAGCGGATGACCGCCAGTTACGCAGTCCGGGATTCGCGGCCCTCGAATCCGGATCAAGCCCGAGTCCCCCCTCTTCTGGGCCGAATGCCTGGCCCAGCGATTTTCAGGTCGCCATCGCCATCGACCTGATCAAGCCGGACACCGGCGGACGCAAGGCGAAGAGGCCCTTCGTCGCAGTCTGGGTGGAGGACTCCACCGGCAAGCGCGTTCGCACCGTCACGGTCTG
>JAIYDT010000233.1 GCA_027487355.1 Verrucomicrobiaceae bacterium | reverse complement strand
TTGGTCCTGCTGTCCAGCTCGATCCAGAAGTTCAGGCTGAAGATGAGGGCGTTGTCGCCAAAGTCCTCGAACAGAGCCTCGGGCGCGGGATCCTTCAGCACCAGGCCATGACGGTCGGCGCAATCGACCAGGATCTCGGCCACCTTCTGGATCGGCGATTGATGGTCCACTCCCACCCGCACGCTGCGGCGGATGTGGCGGTTGCTGTGGGTCCAGTTGGTGACCCGGCTTTCGAGGAACAGCGAGTTCGGGATCAGGGTCTCGATGCCATCGCCACTGCGGAGCACCGAGGAGCGGGTGTTGATTTCCGCGACCGTGCCGACCACTCCTCCGATGTCGAGGATGTCCCCGACGCGGATGTTCCGCTCGAACAGGACGATGATGCCGCTGATGAAATTCTTGATCAGGGTCTGGGTGCCGAAGCCGACGCCGATGACCAGGGCACCGCCGAGGAAGGCGAAGACGGTGAGCGGAATGTTCAGGATCTTCAGCGTGGCGACGCCCAACAGGAATCCGATCAGGGCCATCACCCAGCGTCGCAGCGTGGTGCACTGGGCTTCACCGATATGGCCCTTGCTGACCACGACCCGATGCACCCGGCGGGTGATTTTTGAAGCCACCACGTAGCCGATCACGAACAGCAGGATGGCGATGATCAACTGCCCCAGCGGCAGGGCTTCCTGCTTGAGGACTTTCTGGCCGTTGGCATCGATCCGCTCGACGTCGTAGTCCCAGACTCCGACGTCCCAGAGCTTTTTGACGCCGAGCCGGAAGCTGTCCCAGCCATCGCTGACGCGCTGGCCGACCGAGCGCTGGGCAAGGATCTGATCGAAGTCGCCGAGCCAGGCATTGAGCTGGCGCTGCTGGAGGTCGACGGTCCTGGCCAGGCGCTGAATGACATCGAGCTTGTCGCGCAGATCCGCGCACTGGTCGTTCACCAGCGGGACCTTGGGGTCATTCTGCGGCATCGAAAGGGCCCGCGCCTCCTGGCTGCGGAGTTCGGACCCGGCAACGGAAATTTCATTGGCGGCGAAGATTCCCCAAGCCTTGGATTGATCGCGCATGGTTCGCAGCGACTTGAGGGCTCCCTCGCGGGCATTCACCTCGGTGACGGTCATCAGCACCCGGCGGCTCTGGTAGGCATCGGGGACCTGGGACTCGAGTTGCTCGAGAGCATTGAGGGTATCGAGGGAGAATTGCAGGCTGTCCACCCGCGTGGTCGAGGCCTCGATCCGCGCGGTGAGCAAGGCGTCCGGCTTCTCCTCGCTGATCTGGCTTTCAAGCTTCCGTCGATTCGAGAGCGCGGCGTTGTAACGCTTCCGGATTTCCTCGCCCTCTTTTGCCAGTGCCGCCTGGCGGGTCGTGGCGGACTTGCGGACCTGGGCGAGATCGTCTTCGGAAAGATTGGCGCGCGATTCGATCTGGGCGAGTTGTTTCTCCACAAAGGCCAGCCTTGAAC
This sequence comes from Verrucomicrobiaceae bacterium, assembly GCA_027487355.1. Classification (GTDB taxonomy): domain Bacteria; phylum Verrucomicrobiota; class Verrucomicrobiia; order Verrucomicrobiales; family Akkermansiaceae; genus Luteolibacter. The sequence continues at coordinate 3,815 of JAIYDT010000233.1, read as the reverse complement.
CGGCCTCCGAGAGCAGTTCGCGCTGCTGGTTGATGAGCTGGTTGAAGAGCCCGATGCGTGCGGCGATCGACCGGCAGCGCAGCCGGGCGGCCTCCATCCGCCAGGCGGCATCAACGGCACCAGGACTGCGGGCGGAGACTCCGGAGGCGAGCCGATAGGCTTCGTCGGCCGCCTTCGCTTCGGCGGAGGATTCGTTCATCCGGTTCTCGAACAGCTTCAGCGTCGAGGCCGAGGTCGAGTAACGCTCGTTGGCGACATCCCGCTGGTTCCTCAGGTCATCGATCCACAGCACGGAATAGGGAGGCCCCTCGACGAAGCCCTTCCACGACTCCAACTGCGCGGCGGCCTTCTTTGCAGACTCCGCAGCCTCCGCCACCGAGGTCTGCGACTTCAACTGCCGCTCCACGGAAATGATCGTCTGCTGGACATCGCGACGCCGCTCGGAAAACTCGGTCGGCCCCACTCCCTCCGGCAGCCGGCTTTCGGCAGAAGGCTCATCGAGCCGGGAAAACTCCTCCCGTGCTTCCTTGAGCCAGCCTTGCAGGCGTTCACGGAGCTGGGCCGGAGTCTCCTCCTTTGGCAAGGCGGAGGATTCCGTCTTCGGCAGCAGTTGGGAAAACTGTCCCTGCGCCGTCATCACGACGGACATCAACAAGGCGGCGACCAGGCTTCGGAACATGCCCCGAGCTTCTGTCCAGCCGTGACCAAGCTCAAGACCGGATCACAGCGCCCCGCGCTCGGCCTGCTCCATCAGGCGGTCCATCCGCTTCTCCAGCATCTCGGCGCGACTGACCTCGCCGACGGTGCGATAGTAGCCACAGATGGTCCGGTAGATGTCAGCTTCCGTCTTGGCGCGGAACCAGTCCTTGGTGCCGGTTTCGACGACGCGCTTGAAGGCGAGTTCGATGTCGCGCACCACCTTCTTGCCCTGTTCCTGATCATCCTTGAAGTAGCTGAAATAGTCCTCGGCCATCATCTTGAAGCCGGTGATGCCGCCGCCATACTCGCGCATGGCGGTTTCATAGAGCCGGGAAATATCGCGCTTCGAGTTGGCGTCGTTGCGCTTCATCATCAGCTCGGCCTCACGCTTCAGGGAGGAGGCGATCAGGTCCTTCTGCTCGCCGGAGTTGCGCTCGATCCGGCGGCGGTCGCGGGCCAGCGAGCGCTTGGCGTCGTTCTCGTCGCCGTAGGGGAAAAGGTGCTCGCTCTCGGCCTTGGCGGCCAGCTCGGCCATCCGCGGGTTCTCCTTGAATTCGCGGCGCATGCGGCCGACGAAATCCTTCCACTCGGCCAGGATGCCCGGCTCGGCGGGATCGGAAGCCTTTTCGGTATTCTTCTCCAGCTCCCGATAAAGACGCCCCCAGGTCTCGGTGAACGAAGGGCCCAGCAGATTGGCCAGCTTCACGATGTCCCCGACCATCTCGTCCTTGGTACGAGAGGCATAGTAATCCGCCAGCCACAGGTGGCGGAAGACCGACATCGTGACGATCTGGCTCTGGTGCTCGCGGTCCGCCCAGAGCTGGACTTCCTGTTCGGTGATCGAGCCTCCCGTCTGCGGATTTCCAGCCTGGCCCTTCGAGACCCCGCCGATGCGGCCGATGCCGGTGGTCCACTCGTCATCCTGGATCTTCGCGGCGACCCAGGCGTGTCCGCCGAGATCGGTTTCGCCCGCCATGATCATCGCCGGAATGCCGTTGGCGCGGGCGGTGTTGGCACAGAAATAGGACTGGTCACCGCAGATGCCGCCTTCCTTGAGGATCTCCGCGAAGGTGTATTCCTCGTAGGGATTGATCCCCTTCACGGCGCGTTCCATCAGATACTCGATCATTCCGTAGGCATCGCCCCAGTTCTTGCGGCGCAGGCTCAACTTCGCGACGGCCCACTCCATTTCCGACACGGAAATCGGTGCACAAACGGCCCAGACCAGATCGCGGGCCTCCATGCGGTCAACTGAGGTGGCCAGCTTGCCTTTGTCGTTCTTGTCAATGTACCAGAGATAGCGCTTCAGCGGTTCGACCTTGGCCTCCGCCCCATACTCGCCGCCCTTGTCCGGCGTGGTGATCCGAACGTCCTGGTCAAAGACCACGGCGCAGGCGAGCGCGAGGTTGAAGTACTGCTTGGCCTTGTCGGGCTTCTGGGACCAGGCATCTCGCAGGAACATCAGAACCTTGCCGCCGTCGTCCTCGGGCTTGATGGTGAGGAGCATCTGCTCCATGGCCGCGTCATTGGTGAGCAGCCAGGCGAGCATTTCACCGGTGTAGATGTCCTGGGCGACCTCGATGAGTTCCGGTTCGGCGAAACGGCCTAGCACCTTCCAGCGGAGCATCGCCTGATAGAGCACGGACTCCTTCCAGACTCCGTCGAAACGGTTCCGGCCCTCCGGCATCGAAATCCTGGCCAACCCCGCGTCGATCGACTTGGAAAGCAGTCCACGGTAGGCATCCCAGGTGTGGTTGTTGAGCGCCCGCAGCAGCAGCTTCCGGTCGCGGCTGGTGTGAATCTCACGAGTGGCATCCTGTCCGACAAGCAGAAGCGCCTCCTCTTTCGCCAGCAGGGCAGCCTCATCCTTCGACGGAGACTCCTCGACGGGCTCGGTGGGGGTAACCTCCGGCGTGTCGGCGGCCTGGGCGACTGCGGGGGCCGGCGTGGCCTGGGTTGGGCGATCCTTGGCCTCTGCGAGAATTTTCCCGAGATGGGTTTCGTTGTCCTGCTCCGGACCCTTGGCGACGACCGCCTGAGTCTTGGCCGGAGCGGCCTTCGTTGCTGCTTCTGGCTCGGTGGGCGAGGTCTGGACGTAGTACCAAGCCCCGGCGATCCCAAGCGCCGCAACCGCCAGGGCGGTCCATTGATTGCGCTGTTCACGCCGCTCTCCTTCCAGAATGAGCTCATTGTGCAGCCCGATCGCATTGGGAACCGCAGGCGACTTCGACTTGGGCGCGGGTTTGATGGTGGTTTTGGGAACGCGCTTCATGGAGATGCAGGATGAAATGCTTGAGACGAAATCAATGGCTTAAGATCGCATGAACGCTAATGCCTCCAGAACCCGCTGGCAATGAGGTTTTCGGGGCGATCCAGAGCCGACATGGACAGATCAATCCTCAACTGTCATCGCCGCGCTCGTCTTTCTCCAACTGGATGCGATCGTTCAGATTGCGCGCTTTCACCCGGTTGTTCCGCTTCGCCCAGCGCTCAACTGACATCTGGCGTTTCTTGGCGCGACGTTTCAACTCGGCCACCTCGGTCTCGAGATTGAGGAAACTTTCATAACGCCCGAGATCGAGCACGCCGGCATCGACCGCGCCACGGATCGCGCAGCCGGCGTCCTTCTGGTGCTTGCAGTCGGCGAACTTGCACTCGGCGGAAAGCTTTTCCACGTCGGCGAAACTTTCGCGCAGCGTGACCTCGTCGGTCCACATCTGGATCTCCCGCATGCCGGGGTTGTCGATCAGCATGCCGCCGCCCCGCAGCGGGACGAGCTCGCGGGAGGTGGTGGTGTGGCGACCCTTTCCGGTCACCTCGTTGCAATCGCCGGTCCACATCCATTCCTCGCCGTAGAGCTGGTTGACGAGGGTCGATTTCCCGACACCGGATGAACCGACGACGCACATCGTGGTGCCCGGCGTGAGATAGGACTTCAGGACCTTCAAGCCATGGCGGTTGACCGCGCTGGTGATGTAGATCTTCGCCTCCGGGCAAAGCGCCTGGAGCTCCTCGGCGGCGGCGACGTTCTGCTTTTTGGGAAACAGGTCGGACTTGTTCATCAGCACCACCGGCATCGCGCCGCTGCGGCTGATCAGGGAGAAATACCGCTCCAT
>JAIYDT010000421.1 GCA_027487355.1 Verrucomicrobiaceae bacterium | reverse complement strand
GCCAGGGAGACGTCCGGAGTCACGGCCCGCAGGTTGAAGGTTCTGGCCGTGGGAGTGAGCGGTGGCGAAAGGTAATTCGAAGGAAGATCGAAGGGTGTTGAACGATTTTCCCCGACTGCCATCACGACCTGACCGATCTGCTGCGGGCTGCGCTCGGCAAGGAAGCGGACTTGCAGATCCTTCGGGACCTGGGTCTGGGCGTGGAGACCTGAAATCAGAAGCAGCGAGGTGAAAAGCAATCGGATCATCGGTGGGAAATTTCGAACTCAGACCTCATCAGGACTCAACCAGCGGAAGGATACCACCTGATAACGACGCCCGAATGTCCTGTTGATCGAATTGATCGACGTGATCGCTCTTTCAGGCACATCCGAGGCATCCACAAAGCCGGCCTCGCGCTGGACCTCGGCTTCGCACCAGGCGCGAGCGAGGATCTTGCCGCTCGAATCGACGCTGTCGCCATAGGCGCGGATGACGAAGGTGTCGGAGCGCGCGGAAAGATAGGGCGCAATGGGCGTGAGGATGTCCGCCTGCTTGACCACGCCCGGAATGCCATAGGCGGAGGGACCTTCCTCGGCTTCGGGAAAGGCGAAGCCGCGACCGGCCCCGGTGGCGGCGGTGGCACGAGATCCGGTGTTGTAGGCGGAATTGATCGGGACCTCTCTGGAATCGAGCGCGCTCTGGATGGCGCCCGCGCGGGCGAGGGTCTTGTCGGAGCCGGGACGGCGGTTCACGAAATCCGCGAGACTGAGGAAGGGTCCACGCTTGCGAACCTCTTTCACGATCGCCTGGGCGAGGGCTGAGATTTCATCATCGCTCAACACGCGGCGACCCACCCACTGGGCGCTGTTGACGACATCATTCAGGGCCGCGCCTTGTGCGATCTGGTTGTCAGGAGCGAAAAGGGATGAGACCGGCGTGCCTGTTCCCGGAGTGACGGTCTCGGTGCCGGTCGCGCCACGAGTCGCCACGGACCTGTCCCGGAGCCCGGCGAGGAGGGATTTCCAGGCCTCCACCGAGGTCGAGTTCACATTGAACATCCCGTCCACTGCAAGATGGGCGGCGGTCAGGGTGTGGGCGTCGGTCTTGGGGACGGAGCCGGAGAAGAACTTGGCGACCACGGCTTCCGGCGTGAGTCCGCGCAGAACGGGAAGATAGCGGCTGTTAGGGAGAGGCTTGGTCCGCTTCAGGAAATCGAGAGCGACAGACGATTGGGTCCGCTTGGTGGTGTAGGTCGTCGCGGTCTGGGGTGCGATGCTGGATAGGAACCAGGAGTCCCACAGCGCCTGGTTGGCCAGGTAGGAATGATCCGCCAGCGTGCGGGGTCCACCGAGTGTCGAGGAGGTCTTGTCGGCCGGGATCACCGAGCAGGCCATGGAGTTTCCGATCGCATGACTGACCTGCGGCAGCATTTGTGAACGGGTTTCCAGGAGTCCGTATCCAGCGCTCGCCGCGACGGTGGTGAAGCCGTTCGCGAAGGAGTATTGGAACGCGGCCAGGGAGTTGAGGGGCTCGCGCGGAATCGAATGGGTGGTGACGATGCTGTTTCCTGTCTGTGCCGTGTTGCCGCCGCCGAAGTAGCTCTGGCCGGTGATGCTGACCGGGAACTTTTTCACGTTGCTCAGGGGCTCGACGCGGACCTCGAAGGGCATGGTTTCGAGCTCATCCGGTGCGAGGGTCTGGAAATCCGTGAAAAGTGACTTGGGATTGAAGCGGGAAAGGAAGCGGCCCGGTCGATCAGAGCCGGTCTCGGTTTTCACGGCATAGGAAAAAAGCATGAACGGCTCCTTTCGGCCCTGGACCTGCTGAAAGGTCAGGGGACGCGTGTCGCTCGGCTTGATCTTTCCGAAGAAGTCAGGATAGGCAATCGCCTTGATCCGCTCGGACGGCTTGCCATTGAGCCAGTCGATTGTGACCCCGCCCACTCCGAGGGACTCGCCGCGTGTGTCGCGATCTTCGCCCCAGTAGAGATCATTTTCCGTGAGCGACCACTCCTGGCTGCCACTGGAGGTGACGGCGTTCGGCGTGACCTCGTAGGTGAAGGTCTCGTTGGTGGCGGATTCGATAAAGGCTCCAGCGGTGGTCTTGATGTCGATGGAGATTCCGCCCCCGAAATTCCAACCAGCCTGGGCATTGATGAAGTTGAGGGTGGGGTTGTAGGTGCCGACCGGTGTGTTGGGTCCCTGAGATACCATCAGGACTTCGCCGGGTTTCATGACGATCGGCTGGGTTTTTCCCGCGATCAATGTCATGTAGTGCCAGTTCCCCGCACCCAGGATGGTCCGCAGGCTGACGGTTGTGTTCCCGGACGGGCGCTTGATGGTGACGTCGTAGGGGAGCTGCCAGAACTTGATCGAGTTGTAGGCGGGGGTGACCACGACGGGAACATCGAGGGGATTCCACATTGTCACGATCGGATCGACGACCACTGCCAGACGAGTGATTGGAGATGTGGGCGAAGGTTGCCTTGAGTAAAAGGAGAGGATTGTCTGGTAGGAGATGATCGAGGGCTGTTTGTAGAGGTATTCGGGATCATTCAGCACATCCGCCTTTTTCGACTCAACCTGGAGAAAAGGGGTGCCGCGCCCGATGCTGCCACCGGTCGTGTAGGTCGAGGAACTACCCGTTTTCAGCTCCTTCCAGAAATTGTAATACAGCCACAACTCGGCCTCGTTGATGCCGTTCTCGCCATTGACCGTGTAGAGCGGGTTCTGCGGCACGTTCGACTGGGTTTTTTCCAGATACATCGAGAGGTCCCTGCGGAAGCCTCCGCTGCGGACGTTGGTCAGCAACCCCACGGATCTCGCCGCAAGATCGTGGAAGAGTGGCTTCGCATTCGCCGGGCTTGAG
>JAIYDT010000391.1 GCA_027487355.1 Verrucomicrobiaceae bacterium | reverse complement strand
CTCGGGGGACCATCGAAGTCGTAGTAGAGATAGTTCGACGTCACAGCCGCTGGGGGAGAGGCGACATTGTTGACCTCCAGCCGGGTGGTCATCGCGCGGAAAACCCCGTCGTAGAAAGGTCCGGTGCCACCGTAACCGAGCACGCCGTTTCCGCCGTTCGCCACCTTCCACGCCAGCCTGCCGTTTTCGGCGGACCCGCTGTAAGGGGCGGTCATTTTCCCGAGCGTACCGGTGAAGGGCGTGGACGTCACGATGAGGAGGTGATCCGCCCCGATGTTCGTGAAAGCCGCTCCCGAACGGCTCTGGCCGTTCCAGGTCGCGGTCACCGTTCCGCTCGCGGCGTAGTTCACGCAGTGCGCGGCGCTGAGCAGGACGTTGGGCGCGATCAGCACCGCCGTGCATCCGGGAATGTTCGCCCGACTGGCGAAGGGCGGCAGGTTGGCGAGGCTGACCGACTGGCTGCTGCCGGTGTCGCGATTGTACATGACCGCCCCAGCCCGTTGACCTGTTAGAAGGCCGCAGAGCAAACCGATCCATGGGAGCACACGAAAGCGACAGGTGATCACTCGGCAACGCGTTGGGTTTTTGAGAAGACTGGAGCCGGATCAGATGCGACCACGGCCCAGTAAGGATCGTATCCTATGCTCCCTGATCCGAATCCATAGCGGATAAATCCACGAATTCCTCGCGTGTTCACGGGACCGCTTTCGATCAGCATCGGCCGACCTGCCATTTCCGGGCATCCGGGGATCGTTGCGGGACGCTGGAACCGCGCCGAGCGCGGACAGGAATGTGTCAGCCCTGAAACCTCGAAAGTCTGGCCACCGCAGGTCCGTTATGCTGGGGTCTTTGAGTTTATTCCCATCCATGAAGTTCCTTCTCCACATTCTGCTCCTTGGCCTCTCCGGCTTGCACCTCTCCGCTGAGCCTGTTCAACGGGCCAAGCACGTCTTTGTCATCAGCTTCGACCAGGCCAACCCCGCCGGGATCGCGAAGGCGGAAATGCCACTGTTCAAGCAGATGAGTGCCTCCGGAGCCCACACCTGGGAGGCCTACACGGTTGTCCCCAGCCTGACCTTGCCCTCCCACACCTCGATGCTGACCGGTGTTGGTGTCCAGAAGCACCAGATCCTCTGGAACGATTACAAGCCGGAGCTCGGAGTGGTGAAGATCCCGACCGTCTTCAGCCTCGCGAAGGAAAAGGGAATCGCCACCGCGATGTTCGTGGCGAAGGAAAAGTTCCGCCATCTGGCGATCCCTGGAAGCGTGGACAGCTTTGTCTGCCCGAAGGATGTCACCGCAGGAAGCGTGGCGGCGGAATTCGCGAAATCGGTCGGCACCCTCAAGCCCGGCCTGTGTTTCATCCACTTCGGCGATCCCGATGTGGCGGGCCATGAGTTCGGCATGAATTCTCCGGAGAAAATGAAGGCCTTTGCCGAAACCGATGCCGCCCTCAAGGTCATCCGCGACGCCGTGAAGTCGGCTGGACTTGAGGACTCCAGCGTTTTCATCCTGACCGCCGACCATGGTGGCCACGACTTCAAGGACAAAAACGGCATCACCCGCGGCACCCACGGGGATCCAGACTCGGACGACGTGCTGATTCCCTGGATCGCCTGGGGAAAAGGGGTGAAGCCGGGTTTCCAGATCACCGCGCCTGTCGTCCAGTATGACACCGCCGCCACCGCCCTGTGGCTGCTCGGCGTGCCGGTGCCCGATGGATTCTGGGGGAGGCCCGTGACGAGCGCTTTCGTTCCCGAGGAAAAAAAATGAATCCATCCGCTGGATTTCCACGAATTGAAGGTCGAGCCATTCGGCACGACTTCCGCTCAGATGGAATCCAGCCACCATGATCCTTTCCTTCCAGCCGCGCACCTGCCCCGGGTTCTTCCCGATGCGGACACCGCGCGTGCACCGTGGCGGGTCAGGCTCGTCCAGCAAATTTCCTTCAACCGTCGCCCAATTGGCCGGTTGCATTCTAACAAGTCTGCACTACCTGACAGCGTGAGCATTTCCAGCCCATCCACTCCCGACCTCCTTGCCCGAGTGGCTCGTGGAGACGCGCGTGCGATGGACGCCTGCATTGAGGCTCATGGCGGCCTGGTCTGGAGCATCGTCCTGAAACGGGTTCGCGACCGCTCCGCTGCCGAGGACCTCACTCAGGAAATTTTCACCGAGATCTGGAAAACCTCCGGCCGCTATGATCCCTTGATCGCCAGCGAAAGCGGTTTCGTCGCGATGATCGCCAGACGTCGCGCCATTGACTGGTCGCGAAAGCAGCAGCGCTTGCCGGAAATGGAAAGCCTCCCGGAAAAGGCAGATTTTCCCGCTCCGGTCGAGACACCCGGGCTTGCGATGGATCGCGACTCGCTCTGGAAGGCCCTCGAGTCCCTGCCGGACGAGACCCGCAGGCTCTTCACGCTCCATTTCGAGCAAGGCCTCACCCACAGTGAGATCGCCGAGTCCACGGGACTGCCGCTCGGCAGTGTGAAAACCCGCCTGCGTCGCGGACTTCTCGAAGCCCGGGCCCTGCTCGGCCGCCTTGGAGACCGCCTGAACCTCAACCCCGAATCACGGTCATGAACGTCGAAGATCGATGGACCCGTTTCGAGGAACTGGACGCCGGCCGCGTGCTCGGTGATCTGGATGCCGCCGAACTCGCGGAATGGCAGGAGCTTTCCCGCGACTTCGGCAGCGACGACGCGCTTGATCAACTTGCCGCTGAAGTTGAGGCGGTGTTGATCTTGGAGAAGCCACTCGTGCTTCCTCCTGCCGTCGCCGCACGCTTGAAGCGTGAATTCGCTCCCGCACCCGCAACGAATACGGCCAGCAAAATCGTGATTGGCCCCTGGATCGGTTGGGCGGTTGCTGCCTGTTTGCTCGGGCTGCTGGTGGTCAACAGTTTCTTCTCAAGCCAGCCTTCCACTCCCGAGAAAAGGCTTTCGGTGTTGGTCGAAAAGGCTGCCGACGCCAAACGGCTCCCCTTTGCCCCCGCCAGCGACTCTTACGCCGGAGCCAAGGGCGAGGTCGTGTGGAGTGATTCCCGCCAGGAAGGCTATATGACGCTTTCAAACATCCCGGCGAACGATCCGACAAAGCGCCAGTACCAGCTCTGGATCGTCGATCCGGCCCGCGATGAGATCCCGGTCGATGGTGGTGTTTTCGACATCCCTGCCGGTGCCAGCTCAGTCGTGATCCCGATCGATGCCAAGCTCGCGGTCAGAAGCCCCGCCGCCTTCGTCATCACCCTCGAGCAACCGGGCGGCGTCGTGAAGTCGAAGCAGGAAGTCGTCGTCGCCCTGGCGAAATCCTGAGGCCACGAAAAATCGAAATGGTCCGATTGGGCGGGGCTTCCATCTCCGCAGTCGCTGGGGAGCCGCCGAGGTTCACCGAGATGATTTCAACATCAGTGCTCCGCGTTCTCATCCAGCCTCTGCGGCTCTGCGGAAAACAGGTTCCTTCTTCGTGGGGCCCATTTCAGACAGCATCCCAGTCGTTTGTGACTTTTCGATGGAACGGTCAAAATGCAATGTCTTCAGATGATTGAAAAGGATTCAAGAAATCTGAATCCATCTTTCCTGTTATCACGAAGTGTAGGTTTGAAGTCACGAACGACTTCATCACAACCAACAAACATCATCACCATCATGAAAAAACTCATTGTCTCCCTCTTCGGACTCATTGCCCTCAGCTCCGTCTCCTTCGCGGATGAAAAGAAGGACATCGTCGACACCGCCGTGGCCGCCGGAAACTTCAAGACCCTCGTCGCCGCCGTAAAGGCCGCCGGACTGGTCGACACCCTCAAGGGCAAGGGACCGTTCACGGTCTTCGCCCCCACCGACGAAGCCTTCGCCAAGCTGCCAGCCGGAACCGTCGAGGAGCTGCTGAAGCCTGAGAACAAGAAGAAGCTGACCGACATCCTCACCTACCACGTCCTCGCCGGCAAGGTGATGGCCGCCGACGTGAAGACCATGGAGGCCAAGACCGTCCAGGGCTCCAGCGCCGCCGTGAAGGTGGCCGATGGCAAGGTCACGATCGACAAGGCCAATGTCATCAAGACCGACATCGAAGCCAGCAACGGCGTCATCCACGTCATCGACGCCGTGATCATCCCTGCCGCGAAGTAATCCCCCCTTCCTGTCTCCAACTTTTCCGGACACTCATCTCTCGATGGGTGCCCGGATTCGTCATGTCTGGACGGCGACACGAAAGAAGGGTCGAAAATTGGGGGCAGGTGTCTCATCTCAACACCCACAGGCCATCACGTGACAAACCGCTCCGCGACACTCATGTCCCGAGGCTCTCGGCGTAACTTCTTGCCACCCGTTGCAACCAGACGCTCAAGCGATTTGTTGAAATGCGACAACTGAGCCCTCTGGGAAATCCAAGGATGGAATGGGCGCATCTCCGTCAGGGTTCCCACCCTTGGGAGGGATCATGGCAAAATCCGGAACAAAGAGTTTTTTTCACCGCCAAGACGCCAAGGTCGCCAAGTCAAACCGATGAAAAATTGCGATGCGGGGAGTGAAACTGGTTTCAGAGGCACTCATTCGAAGTTTCCTTGGCGCTCTTGGCGTCTTGGCGGTTCAAATTCTTCCCATCTAGCTCGGCTTTGCCATGCAACGATCCCTAGCGTAGGGCCCCTGGCATCTCCGTGAAGCCGAGAGTTCGGTCTCCTGAACCCATCTTCCAACACCGCCCCGGCCGACGCTGATCCCTCCCCCGCTCGTTCCATGGTCTCCCCGCAAGGCCCCCGGCCTGCGGGAAGTTTTGGCATCCTTTGTTTGTAGTCATCCCTTCAGGATCGTCTCCCTTGCTCGTCGTCCCAAGCCAGGCCACTCGAATCACGGGATCGGACACCGCAAGGTGCCTCCGAATCGTCGCCGCTCAGGCCATGAACTCCCTGATGAAACCGGTCTGGGCGAGCTTCTTGCGAGACATCTCAAGGTCGAGATCGCCGTAGTGTTTGATCGGATTTCCGTGGGCATTCAGGAGGGTGGTGTACCAGTTGCCGATGGTCTTGTGTCCTTCGGTGGCATGGTAGGGCACACGGAAGTAGCGGCCGGCCACGTCCAGTTTGCAGTTGTTCCCAGCAAGGATGACATACGGTGCCTCAAAGCCCCAGCCATGATGGGTTTCACCACCTTCAGGGAAATACAGGATCATGGTGTTGTCGAACATCGTGCCCTTGCCCTCAGGCATCGCCTTGAGTCCTTCCACAATGCGGGCGACTTGCTTGATCTGACCGATGCGGATGTTCTCGCGGATCTTGTCACTGGAAACTCCGCTGTAACCTCCGCCGTGCCCGATGGAATGGATCGAAATGAGGTCGCCCTCGTTGCCAGGCAGCCCTCGGACGGGCGTTGAGAGTTCGTCAATCGTGTAGGTCACCACGTTCGTCAGCCCTGTGACGAGCGCGGCGATGAGAATCTCGGTCATGGCTTCCTGCTTTTCGGGGTAGCTCGCGTTGAGTCCGCCGGCGGCGTGGATTTTCCCGATCTGCGGGATGTGCTTCGCGATGGACCCGGCCATTTGCGACAGCTTGACGTTGCGCGCCACGGTTGATTCGAGAGAGTCGATGTGATTGCTGAGCTTGAGCTTTTCGTAGCCCTCGAGGACCCCAGCCTTGAAGGATTCCTCGCTTTCGAGAAACTTGAACATGGCGTTGTCCGTGCCCACCATCCCGGGATCGGTGACGGCTCCGAAGAGTTCGTTGAAGGCGGTCTGCGGGTCGGCATAGCAGTAGTTGCGCTGATGAGGACCAGAGGCGGAGTACCCGGAGACGATGCCGCTGCGGAATGCTGAATAGTTGCCGGTCAGCGAAAGTTCGACATGACCGAAAGGGGACGGGAAAAGCTTGGCGAGCTCGAAGTCGATCGTGGCACGCTTGATGCCGCTCAGCGAATTCCTGTTCGATTTGTACGCGCCCATGATCGACGAGAACGAGTAGTGGCCGTTCTCACTCATCATGCACGAAAGGCCCTGAAGGATGCAGAGGTTGTCCTTATGCTTGTCGAGCGCGCGGAGATAGAAGGGCAGCTCACGGTCCCGCAGATCCACCTCAAAGGGCAGCTTCTTGTCTTCCAAGGCTTTCTCCTTTGCCGTCAGGCCTGGCAACGCGACTTCGTTGGGCCGCTCGCCATTGGATTTTCGAATGAAGACAAATCGTTTTGGGAACCCGCTTTCTTGCGGCGTTGCGCCAAACGTGTTGAAGAATGGCGTGAGCGAGAGGGCACCAGTTCCAAGAACGGTGGATTTGAGGAAATCTCTTCTGCTTCTCATCGGATCAGTTGGCTGGTTTACGATAGATGAACGAGTCGGAGGTGAGCAATGAAACGATGACCGCATCGAAGCTCCCACCACTTTGAAGGTAGGCCTGGTCGGCGTCGATGAGGGTTTTGGAGTCGGAAAGGACTTCATTGCGCCCCATGAAATACCGGAAAGCGTGGCGGATGATGGACTGCCGGACCTTGCTGGATTTCCCGAGCCGTTCGACGAGGTCGATGGCATCGCGAACATCGCCATCCAGCTCCGGGTCGCCGGTTCCTTCGAGGTGCCCGGTGGCGTTGACCGGGAGGGTCTTGTAGAGGTCGCGCAGATCGTCCTGCGGAGAACCCTTGTCGGGCATCTTTCTGACGAGATTGTCCGGATGTTCGAGGAATTCCTCGATGCGGTAGCGGCCAAAGTCGTCATACATTTCAAAGGTGGTCCCGAGCGGGTTCATGTAGACGTGGCATTGCCAACAATACTCGGCCTCTGTTTTCTTCTCCAGCCGCTGGCGCAGGGTCTGATGATGGTCTTCGGGAATCACCGCATCCACAGTGACGGGGACATCGGGAATGCTGCCGGCGAGAAGCTTCTCACGGATCCACTTGCCCCGCCTGACGGGATCGGTCTGGGTGTTGGCGGCGAAGGCGATCAGCCATGCGGGATGGGTCAGGATGCCCCTGCGGTGCTCCATTCTGGCGGGTTGCGAGGTGGGATAGTTCCAGCTTTTCAAATCCAAGTTGAAGGACTTTGCCACCTCGGCCCCTCCGAGCTTGGCGCCGGTGCGGGTCTGTGCGGCGTTTGCGACTCCAAAGACCGTGGAAAAGGGCGCGGTGACCGCCAGCCCCGAGCCGAGCCTTTCCGAGTAGTTGGTCATCATGTCTTTGAAGATCTTGAGCTGATTCGACCGCCCACCCACCTTTCCGATCGCGTCCAGGTTCAATCCAGGCATGGGATGCTCCTTGAGGAACGGGATGTGAGCCTTCAAGTCGTCGTCATTGAAGTTCCTCCAGTCCTCATCCTTGAAGTAACCGTGAATTTCTTGGATCAGCCCGGATGAGGCTGCCATCGCGGTGTTGTCGCCGCTGTGGAAGACATAGAACTCTTCCGTGGTGAGAAGTCGTTCAAACACGTTCCGATCCTGTTTCAGGATGAACTCCACCAGCATGTCCGCCTCAGTGACGAACCTCGTGAATGTCCTCCCATAGTCGCCACCAAAGCGTTTGTTGTCCTTGAAAATCGGCAGCATGGCGGGGTAGCCAAAAAACTCGCGGAAGAAGCGGAGCTTGCGGATGGGGATGTTGGTCAGGCTGTCAGCACCCACCGCTTCATCGATGAGGTAATACTGGCTTTGCACTTTGAGCATTCGCTCGACCTCGCGCCGGTAATCTTCCCGGGTCACCAGCTTTCCGTTTCTTGCCGCTTCCTGCAGTTCCTTGTCGGGACTGCTGTCCGTGAGCGCATAGGCGAGCGCGTAGCTGGCGTCCCGCGGCGACAGCATTTTCCGGCCGTGCTCGTCGGCCTCTCCCTCGCCGAATTCCTGACGATACACGAATTCGGATCGGAGGATGAGTGTCTGGAAGAGCCGATCGACCGTCAGTTCGTTTCCGAGTTTCAGAAGGTAGTCCTTGGTCAACGCGATGTAGTCCGATTTCTCCTTCGGGGTCGGCTCCCGCTCCATGATCCTGATGAACAACTCATCAATGAGCTTTGCGAAAGTCTCGTCGGGAATGACGGTCCTTTCACGCTCGCGGCGGAGTTCATCGCTCCACTCGGCCATGCATTTGGAAATGATCGCCGCATAGGTGTCCCCGTGCTGACGATGCTTGAGCAGCCCGGTGCGGATGGCATCGAGGTCGGAAGGGGTCGGGGAGGGTGACTTGACGGGACTTACCTTCCACCGTCTCATGGCTTCCTCCAGGTAGCCGCGGAGCCAGGTCACGCGAATCATGATGACTCGCTCGCTGACGCCATGATAAAACCATTCCTCCTCACACAGCAGGATGAGCTTCTCGCGATCAAGGCCATCTTTCGCGTGTTTCCGGACGGTGGTGATGATCTTATCAATCTCTTCGTTCGCGGGCCTTCTGACATCGAAGTTCTTGTCGGGTGGCTCAATCGGACTCCGCTGGGTCGGGACGAAAGCGGGCCGCATTCCCTCGTGCTTCTCCTTGAAGAGGTCTCGGAGCAACTCTTCGATGTTGGTTCTCAGATGGCTCTCGCGGGTTGCGAGTATCCTTTCATGCTCGAATTGGGCCGCCAGGATCGCCGCAGTCACAGGCAGGCCGTTTCGCTTCTTGATGAGGTAGGCTGAGGCCTGCTTGGCATTCGTGTGCATCGTCAGCAAATGACCGCTCTCCAGCGTGGCGGTGTCGTAGTAGCGGACGCCGCTGTGGGTCGGCAGGAGGAACGGATTGGTCAGGTTGACGCTGCGGTTGGTGCTGCCGACAACCGACTGACTCTTGCCGTCAATCGTGGTCTGCATCTTGAAGTCCAGGATTCGGTTGAACTTGGCGTTGAAGATGAATTCGCTGATCAACCAACGGCGGTCGGGAGTGTGGCCGGGGAGATTCCTGTAACTGCCGGAGAACAGCTTCTCGTGGTCCACCTTGTTGCCATACTCCGGCATGCGCAGCTTCTCCTCCAGTTTGGACGCGTGGTTCGCATGAAGCACCTCCGCCAACCAATTCTCCAACTGCTTGCGCTCGTCCTCGGTGGGTTGATCTTCCTTCTTCGGCGGCATTTCCTCGAAATGAACCCGTTCGTGCATCCGGTTCATCACCTCCAGAAGTGAGTCCAAGGGCAACGCCTCCAGTTGATCGAGCCGGAGCTTGCCCTTTTCGGTGCCTTCCTCGTGGCAGTCGGTGCAGTAGGAACTGAGAATGTTCGCGATCTTCGGATCGACTTTGAACCTCTCGGGCTCTGCGGGCAGAGACTCGAAGAGTGTAACCAGAATAAAAATCACTCGTATGGCCATGCGCCGGGTGGAACCCGCTGGGAAATAGGCAGCTGTGAGGCTCATCGGTGAACTGGAGTGGTTGGATCGGGTCTGATTGGGTGCGCAGAGTGGCTGACCTCGCACCCATCAGCGGCAGAAGCATCAGGCGGAGACCTGCCTCGCGGCAGGAGACTCACCCGGATGGTTGAAAAGGAGAAGGGATGAGAGGGGTCATGGAAAGGAGGAAAGAGGGCGGATATCGCATTTCAGTTTTTTCAGCTTTCGCGGTCTCCCATCGCTCGACCGTTGATGACATGGCGCGCCTACTACAAACCCTCGTCCCCGGAGATCGCCGTGATCAACCCGATCCCCTACCAAGGAACAAGATGGCTGGGCACCGCCGCAATTTCGGGTTTGTTTGTCCTCGTTCACCTCTACTTTTCGCTGCCTTGGCTCGATCCACGCAAATCGAGAAGTCACCACAAGCCTCCACAGAATTCCATCCCATGAACCCACACCGGACCCTCGCCAGCCTGGGTCGCTTTGGAAGCTTCTGTGCGCGGCATTCGCTTGCACTGCTGGTGACCATGGTGGTGCCCTGTGTGCTTTGGACGATCACCTACTTCGCGCTGCTTCTCTGGGCCGCGTTCACGAATGGCGGGATCGGTGGACCACTGGCCTATCCGGCGGGACTGCTCTTCGTTGTTG
This sequence comes from Verrucomicrobiaceae bacterium, assembly GCA_027487355.1. Lineage (GTDB taxonomy): Bacteria > Verrucomicrobiota > Verrucomicrobiia > Verrucomicrobiales > Akkermansiaceae > Luteolibacter. The sequence goes on along the minus strand of JAIYDT010000391.1, from coordinate 1,084 downwards.
GTGTGGCCGCAGCCTCGGGCCTGATGTTGCTGATGCCCTCGACCGCGATGGCCGAGTGGATTGCCAAGCGATTCGCACTCCCCATTTTCGCCCAGATTCCCATCAGTGTGGGCGTGCTTGCCGTGCTTTGTCTATTGGTCGTTGGGGGCGCGACTGCCGCAGGAGTGCCGACGTCATTTCGGGGTTTCTCCTTGAGCCTCGGAGCCCTGTTCACCGCACATCTGGTTCCTCTCGGACTCTATTGGTGGGTGGCGCAGAGCGGACCGCTTTTGAGGACGCTATCCAAGACGCTGCTTCGGAAGCTGCGCTCGTGAGGGCTTGGAGGCCAATCCGATCACCATTGTGTCGACTCGTCGTGATCAGGCAGAAAAAAACCATCCGCCAGGAAACTGTTCATTTGACCTACTTTCATCGATCTGGTAGTGGCTCCTCCAACTCCACCCGCCTGATCTGTCATGAACGCGCATGCCCCGACCTCGACCGCTGATCGTCTCGCTCCTCTGCTGAAGCAAGTCTTCGGCTACGACAGCTTCCGCCCGCTGCAGGAAGACATCATGGCCGCCACGCTGGGCGGACTCGATACCGTGGCGATCCTTCCCACCGGTGCGGGGAAGAGCCTTTGCTACCAGCTTCCGGCGCTGGTCCGGGAGGGATTGACGGTGGTGGTCTCGCCGCTGATCGCATTGATGAAGGATCAGGTCGATCAACTTCAGGCCGCCGGGGTGGCGGCGACCTATCTCAACTCCACCCTCGATCCCGCCGAGCTGCGGTCGCGGCATGACGATCTAGACGCCGGAAAATTCCAGCTCCTCTACGTCGCGCCGGAACGCCTGCTGGCCGGAGATTTTCCAAGGAAACTCGCCGGCTGGAAAGTCGCGGCGATCGCGGTCGACGAGGCCCACTGCATCAGCGAATGGGGCCACGATTTCCGCCCGGAATACCGCCAGCTCGCGACCCTGCGCGAGCGCTTTCCCGGCGTGCCCTTCCTCGCCCTCACCGCCACGGCCACGCCGCGCGTCCGCGAGGACATCATCGGCCAGCTCCGCCTGCGCGAGCCGCAGGTGTTCATTTCCTCCTTCAACCG
>JAIYDT010000577.1 GCA_027487355.1 Verrucomicrobiaceae bacterium | reverse complement strand
GACCTCGTTTCCGAAACGCAGAAGAAGCTCGTCGCCGAAGGGAAGACCGGGCCGGAGTGGCATGAACCTTCGCGTCCGATCACGGTCGAGGCGGAGGGCTGCCATCATCTGATGACCTTCGCGGAAATGACCGGGGCCGAGGTGTATGTGGTGCACACCAGCTGCATTCCGGCGGTCGAGGCCATCGTCGCGGCGCGGAAGAGGGGAGTGAAGGCCTCGATTGAGACGGTCGCGCCGTATCTGACGCTCGACAGCTCATATGCCGAGTTGCCGGACTTCGAGGGGGCCAAGTATGTCATGAGCCCCCCCATCCGCGCGAAGGAACACGGTGACTTTCTATGGAAATGCCTCGCCGATGGTACGGTGGACACCGTAGGAACCGATCATGCGCCTTTTGACTTCGCCACCCAGAAGCACATGGGTCATCCGGAGGAGGGTAAGGCGGTGGATGCAGGCTTCGCGCCGACCGGCAAGGCTGCCAACTTCACCCTGATCCCGAACGGCCTGCCAAGCGTCGAGGAGCGGGTGAAGCTGTTGTTTTCCGAAGGCGTTGTCACCGGGCGAATCGACCTCCACACCTTCGTCCGCACGTGCAGCACGCGTTCGGCGGAAATCTTCGGACTCTATCCTCGAAAGGGCGTCATTGCCTTGGGCAGCGATGCCGATCTCGTGATCTGGGATCCCCTGTGGAAGGGCACGATCTCCGCCGCGACGCATTCGATGGCCACTGACTACTCCGCCTTTGAGGGACGTGAGATCACGGGTCGCGCCGAGGTCGTCACGGTCCGAGGCAAGGTCATGGTCCGCGATGGAGAGTGGTGTGGTGAAACCGGATGGGGGGAGTTCCTTCATCGCAAGCCGAATCCGTGACATGGAAACGAGGTCACCCGATGAAAGCCTGATCAACGAGGATCTGGCGGCGGTTCCAAACGACAAGCGGACCTGGTCCTGCTGGAACTATTCGTCGCTGTGGATCTCGATGGCGGCCTGCATCCCGACTTACATGCTCGCCTCGTCGCTGATCGAGAAGGGCATGAACTGGTGGCAGGCGGTGCTGACCATTTTTCTCGGCAACCTCGTGGTGCTCGTGCCGATGATTCTCAACGCCCATGCGGGGACAAGATATGGAATTCCGTTCCCGGTTTATTGCCGCGCAGCCTTCGGCACCCTCGGTGCGAATGTTCCAGCCCTGCTCCGCGCGCTCGTCGCCTGCGGTTGGTTCGGCATCCAGTCATGGATCGGCGGCGAGGCGATCCATAAGATCCTCTCGGTCTTCATCCCCGCGCTGTCGGAGGGCAGTCCGATCGCCGGACTCGGCATCTCAATCACACAGCTTCTTTGCTTCCTGTTCTTCTGGGGGATCAACATGTGGGTCATCCATCGCGGCATCCACACGATCCGGGTCCTGCTTTCGATCAAGGCTCCGCTCCTTCTTTTGCTCGGACTGGCGCTGCTGGGGTGGGCCTATCAGACGGCAGGCGGCTTCGGTCCGATGCTGGCGAAACCCTCCGCCTTCGATGCCGGACAACCGAAGGACGGGCAGTTTCTCTCGTTCTTCCTGCCCGCGCTGACCGGCATGGTTGGATTCTGGGCGACGCTTTCCCTGAACATCCCCGACTTCTCCCGTTATGCCCGATCGCAAAAGGATCAGATGCTCGGACAAGCGATCGGCCTGCCTCCGACGATGGCGCTCTATTCATTCATCGGTGTCGCGGTGACCTCGGCGACGGCGGTGATTTACGGAAAGACAATCTGGGATCCGGTGGATGTGCTGACTCGTTTCAAGAATCCGCTGGTGCTGGTCATTGCCATGATCGCGCTTTGCATCGCCACGCTTGCCACCAACATCGCGGCAAACGTTGTCAGCCCCGCGAACGACTTCGCCAATCTCGCGCCGAAGAAGATCTCTTTCAGGATTGGTGGCTTCATCACGGGAATCATCGGAGTGCTGATGATGCCGTGGAAGCTCATCGCTGATCCAAGCGGGTATATCTTCACCTGGTTGGTGGGTTACAGCGCGCTGCTGGGACCGATTGCCGGCATCATGATTGCCGACTACTTCGTGGTGCGGAAACGTCATCTCGATCTGAACGAACTTTACCGCGTTGATGGCATCTATCGCTACTCGGGCGGTTTCAGCATCGCCGCGTTGCTGGCTTTCGGGCTCGCCGTGCTGCCGAATCTCCCGGGTTTCCTCGCCCAGATCGGGGTGCTGAAAGGCGTGCCGGGTTTCCTGCTCTCGCTGTATGATCAGGCCTGGTTCGTCGGCTTCGGCCTCGCCTTTGTGCTCTATCTTGTTTTCCGGAAACTCGCTCCGGTGCCCATCCACTCCTGACCCTCCCTCGATCATGCCCCTGCCACCCTTCGATTACACGCCGAAGCCCTACGACGGCCCATCCCCCGAGGAAATCCTCCTGCTTCGCAAGGAGTTCGTGAACCCCGCGATCTTCCACTACTACAAGAAGCCGATCGCGATCGTGGAGGGAAAGGCGCAGTATCTTTATGATGAGACCGGCCGACGCTATCTCGACGGCTTCGGCGGCATCGTGACGGTGAGCGTGGGACATTGCCACCCGGAGGTCCTCGCCGCTGCGAACCTCCAGAATGAAACGATCAGCCATACCACCACGATCTATCTCAACCCTCAGATCGCACTCTATGCGAAGGAGCTCGCTGCGAAGATGCCAGGTGACCTGAAGGTCTGCTATTTCGTCAACTCCGGCTCCGAGGCCAATGACCTCGCCGTCCTGATGGCACGGGCCTACACCCAGAACTACGACGTCGTGGCCCTGCGCAATGCCTATCACGGCGGAAGCCCCAGCGCGATGGCGCTGACCTCGCATCACACCTGGAAATTCAACGTCCCCCACTCGCACGGCGTCCATCACGCGATGATGCCCGACACCTATCGCGGCATCCACGGTGCCTCCGATCCCGATGCCGGGAGAAAGTATGCGGCGGACATCGGTGAAGTTGTCCGATACGCCACGTCCGGGAAAATCGCAGCCTTCATCGCCGAGTCGATCCAGGGTGTCGGCGGCTCTGTCGTGTTTCCCGATGGCTATCTCAAGGAGGCCTACGCCCAGGCCCGCGCGTTCGGCGGACTCTGCATCGCGGACGAGGTGCAGGCCGGATTCGGTCGCACCGGGTCGCATTTCTGGGGCTTCGAAACCCAGGGCGTCATCCCCGACATCGTCACCATGGCCAAGGGCATCGGCAACGGCTGTCCCCTAGCGGCGGTGATCACCACTCCCGAGATCGCCAAGGTGCTGGCGACCCGCATCCATTTCAACACCTTCGGCGGCAACCCGGTCTCGATGGCCCAGGGTCGCGCGGTCCTGCGAGTCATCGAAAAGGAAGGTCTCCAACAGAACTGCGTGAACCTCGGTGCGTATCTAACAGCCGGATTCCATAAGCTCGCGGAAAAGCACAACCTCATCGGTGAGGTTCGCGGCAAGGGCCTCATGCTCGGTATCGAGCTCGTCAAGGATCGCATCACCAAGGAACCCGCCAGCGCCGAGTGCGCCGCCGTGTTCGAAAAGTGCAAGGACCTCGGCCTGCTCATTGGCAAGGGTGGACTCTTCGGCAACACCCTCCGCATCAAGCCACCGATGTGCATCAATACCGACGATGCGCAATTCATGATCGAGGTCATCGACGAGGCACTCGCGTCTGCTTAGTTTCAAGTGTTCAGTTTGAAGTTTTCAGCGAAGAAGAAGATAAAGAGTCGAACATTTTCTCCCTCTTTACTGAAAACTTGAACCTGAACACTTCTCTCACTCTTCCTTCCCCGCGATCGCTTCCTTTTTCACGTTCGCGGCCTGCTCCTTGCTGACGGCGTCGACCCGGATGTAATTGCCGTCGAAGTAGGAACGGACAACGTGGTAATCGCTGGTGTTGGTGCCGACGATTTCGAGTTCCTTGTCGTTCATCTGCGGTCCATCCCTCCTTCTAAGTTGAATGGCTTGATTCGCTCTTCTTCGACGTCGATGGAACCAGGTCCGTGCGCTGAAGATACCGCAAGAGTGTGGTGACTCCGGAGTTGCGACATTCCTGTCGCAACAATTTCGTAGACTGCTGGGCGACAGGAATGTCGCGGCTCACTCACGGCATCTCCAGCGCCAGGTAATCGTACATCACATGGTTCGCCGGGCTGTCATTCCGTCCCTGCGTCAGGGTGAGGACATTGGGGCCTTGCTTGAGCATGCCGACCGGAATGTCGATCTGGCTGAGGCCATATTTGGCATGGATGCCCTCGCGGAGTAGGGCGTTGCCGCCGCCGTTGGGGGGATAGAGGGGCTTTGGGAGGGAATTGCCATTGAATTTCACGTCCATCCGGGCCCCGTCGGAACTGGCCCAGGCGATGATGAGTCGGGCATTCCCTGAGGTGGGGACGGAAGCGAGCTGGAACTGGACCTGCCAGGGCCAGGCGACCGCCTTGCCATTCACCAGATAGCCGCCTTGCGCGAAGTTCCAGTCGGTGGCGGGATTCGACTTTCCGACCGTGTAGATGAGCGGGTTCTTCAGCTCCTTCGAGAAGTTCGTCCAGACGTAGCCGTGGAAGTAGTCGTTGCCCTTGCGGAACTCGGTGGCGCGACGGTCCGGCGTGCCGATCTCCCACGCCAAGGACTTGCCGACACGCGGGACAGTCCAGACGAGCTCGCCAGTGGGATTGAGGCCGGGTTTGACGACGGCTCCTGGCATCTCGAACTCGCCGACCGCGCCATCGTTGAAGGCGTAGAGGGTGTAGGTGCCGGGGCGGACGTTTGGGATCTCGAAGTCGCCCTGGGCATCGACCTTCGCCCAGTGCTGGTAGTGCTTCGACTCGGACTGCCAATTGCCTCCCTGTTCCGGCTGGGCGAGTCCAATCCAGGCTCCTGCGGAGTTGAGTTGGGGCTTCAGGGCATCGCGGATCGTGAGATGTCCCTTGATGGTGCCGCGGGCGTTCTTTTGTGGGTAGAGTTCGGCGTTGTCGAGCCAGTCATAAGGCCAGGCGCGTCGTTCCGTGGCGGACTTGGAGCGGGCGTCGTTCCAGAGCGCGTCGGCATTTCCTCCGCTGTTGCAGTAGAGGAGGTAGGGGCCGTAGAGTTTCTTCCAGGATTCACCGGCGGCGAGGTTGGTACTGGATCCCTCGTAGTGGTTCCGCCCGAAGTGGATGTGGATGAGGGAGGAGGCGGAGGAGAGATCCTGCTTCATCGGGCCATCGTTGAAGAACTCATGGCTGCCGAGAACGATCCAGGCGCCAACCTGGTTCTTGTCGCTGGCGTGACCCCAGCAACCGACCGAGTAGTATTCGAGGTTGAAGTCATACTTGCAGTCGAACATCCCGGCGCGGACGCCCTTCGTGAGTTCGACGATCTCCTTGATGCCGGTAGGTTTGGCAACCTTGAGGTCGGCGGGGGAAGGCATCTCCCAGGCACGCAGCTTGTCGACGCGGATCTTTTCCATGAGCCAGGATTTGTCGTCCTTGGCGGGCATGCCCCAGACCATCCGCCACTCGCCGATGCTCGTGGCGGGGTAGTCGGCGGGGTGGCTGAGGGTGGCGTAGGTGTAAACGCCGGACTCACCCTGCTTCAGCGCGTAGTGGACCTCGATGTCGACCGCCTGATTGTTGCCAGGTTTCCATTTCTGGAGGAAGGCAACGTCAGCGACGTCCGGCGTCTGCTTGACGATGCGGAAGGCGGAACCGGTGGGCTGGCGGTAGCTCTTTCCGCCACCCATGCTGTAGTAGATCGGCTTTCCGGGAGAGACCATTTCAAAGGTCTTGTAGCGGATCGAGTCGATGGTCGAGGAGCCCTTGTCGATCGTGGCGGTGACGAGGCCGTTGGAAAGGATGAGGGTCTTGCCCTTGTCTTCAAGCGTGACGGGAGCAGGCGCAGGTGTCTGGGCGCGAAGGGAGGCGGTCAGGGCGAGCAGGCCGAGGCAGGAGAGAAAAGAGGAGCGGGGCATCGTGGTTGCTCGGGATTTTACGCTTGGAACCTCAGGTTCGTTGCTAACCCGGACGTGTTATTTGGCCAGATGGCGGTATCGTCGATGATGTCCACGAGTTCATGACGTTTTTCCAGATCATCAGGCGCGGCGCTTCCGTGGCCATGCTCCTCAGTGTCATCCCTATGGTCGAGGCCATCCCGGCATTCCCGGGGGCTGAAGGCTTCGGCCTGAATGCCAATGGGGGACGGGGAGGAGACGTCTACATTGTCACCAATCTCAACTCCACCGGCGCGGGCTCGCTTTACAACGGACTGACCACAATCCCGACAGCCGGGCGCACGATCGTTTTCGCGGTGAGCGGACAAATCCATCTCGCGGGCGGCATCGCCACCCGCATCACCGGCAGCAAGCTGACCATCGCCGGGCAGACTGCTCCGGGCGACGGCATTCTGCTCAAGGACGGGACAGTGCGCATTTCCGGCGACGACATCGTGATCCGCCACCTGCGTTTCCGGCATGGAAAGAACGGCTCGGGCGGCGATTGCATCGATCTCGACTCCGGCTGTCAGAACGCGATCCTTGACCACATCTCGATGTCGTTCAGTACGGACGAAAACATCTCGTCCTTCGGCAGTCCCCCGGAGAACCTGACGATGCAGTGGTCGCTGAATTCCTGGGGACTCGAAAGCCATTCCTGCGGCGGTCTCTGGGACCAGAATCACGCCACCTGTCATCACTCGGTGTGGGCCCACAACCACACTCGGAATCCGAAGGCCCGTCCGAACGGACTGCTGGAGTGGACGAACAATGTCACCTTCGACTGGGACATCGGCTTCATCATGGGCGACTCCCAGACACCGGCCGCCTGGAAGGCCAACGTCCGTGGCAACTACTTCATCTGCCCGCCTGGAAACATCCGCAACACCCCGCTCGAGAAGGCCTCGCTCGACCGCAACGGCTACCCAAACTTTTCGGTTTATCAGGACAACAACCTGCACGACCGCGATGGCGACGGCACCCTGAACGGCACGGATCGCGGCTGGTCGATCGTCGGCGGAAGCGCCTACGACGCGACCACCAATCCCACGGGAAACTACCTCAGACTGGCCACGCCGGTGGCGGGGTCGTCGGCGCTCAGCGTCGAGTCGCCGCTGCTGGCCTACAAAAAGATCGTCTCGAACGGCGGGCCGCTGCGCACGGACATCGGCTACAGCGGCACCTATCGCGACGAGGTGGACACCCGCCTGATCCAGAACCTCACCACCCAAACGCGCAACCACATCACCCGTGAAAGCGATCTGGCCGGCGTCAGCAATGCGGGCTTCGGCACCTTCGCGGCCTCCGCCGCCCCAGTGGACTCGGACAAGGACGGCATGCCGGATTTCTATGAAACGGCGCTCGGTTGGACTCCTGCCACCCAGGATCACAACACTGCGCTCGCCAACACTGGCGGACTGCTCACCGGCACGACGTTTTTCCCGACCGGCACCGTGGCGGGCTACACAAGGCTGGAGGAATACCTGCATTACCTCGCGATCCCGCATGGCACCGTGCCGAAGAACATCACCGGAACGCCGAGCAGCGTGACGGTGGATCTGTCGAAGTTCACCGCAGGCTTCACCGCCTCCCCGGTCTTCACAGTGTCCAACGTCGTCGGCGGCACCATTGTGCAAAGCGGGACTGGAAACCGGACCGTCACCTTCACTCCGACGCTGAACTTCATTGGACGGGCGAGGTTTGATTTCACCGTGACGGACAGCGCCGCGCAGTCCTGGACACAGACCTGCGCCCTGGTGGTCACAGCAACCGGACTTCCCCGCGATCTGTCCTGGAAAGGAACGGGAAATGCCTGGGACACCACCACGGCGACGAACTGGCTGCGGCCCTCCAACAACTCGACCGTGGCCTACTTGGACGGGGATCGCGTGACCTTCGATCAATCGGGGATCGCCCAACCAAATGTCACCGTCACAGGAGCGCTATCGCCAACCACGGTCGATGTGAATGCCTCTGGAAACTATGCCTTCAGCGGTACGGGGTCGATCAGCAGCACCGGAGCCCTCACCAAGCGGGGAAGCGGAGCCCTCACGATTTCCCACGCCCAGACCTATCTCGGCGGGACGTCCCTGGAAGCCGGAAATCTCTCCATCAACAACCCGGGCAGCCTGTCAGGCGGATCGATTTCCATGTTCGATGGCACCGGACTTACCAACGGTTATCCAGGAGGAACCACTTCGACCCTTTCGGCCGGGATCAACGTGATCGAAGGAGCCTCGGTCACGCTCAACAGCGGAAACCGGTTCAACTTCTCCGGACCTCTCACTGGATCGGGAACTCTCAACATGAATGTCCAGACGACCCTCTCCCGGTTTGATCTAACAGGAGCGACGGCGGCCTTTGCCGGTCGGCTCAATTTCACCAACTCGGGAGGCGTCCGTCTCTTCTTCAATGGTGGGTCGTTCAACGGATTCCAAAATGCCTGGGTGGATCTCGGAGGCAGCGTGAGTCTCCAACCGCAGACCAATTCAGCCCCGGGAAACACGCTTAACATCAAGACACTCTCCGGTTCGAGCGCGAGCGCCAGTCTCGCAGGGGGATCGGCCGGGCCGGTGGCTTATTGGGTTGGTTCGGGGAACGAGAGCACGACCTTTGCGGGCACCATCACCGGGAATGCCACCTTTACCAAAATGGGAACAGGCACCCTCACCTTGTC
>JAIYDT010000154.1 GCA_027487355.1 Verrucomicrobiaceae bacterium | reverse complement strand
TTCCAAACGGCGCATTCATCGATCCCGAGACATCGAGGCAGAGCAGGATGTTGTTCATCACCCGCTCGTCCTGGGGAGGGGCGGTCTTGCGCGGGCCTGCGAGCATCAGCACCGCGACGGCGAGTAGGAGCGCGGGCAGGGTTCCGGCGAGATTGGTGAGGAAGCGCAGCCATTTCCCGCTGCCCTGCTGGCCGTGGTCGAAGGGCATCACCACCGGATGACCGCGGCGGATCCACTGCCAGTAGCCCCAGAGTACGGGCAGGGCGAGCAGCCACAGGAGCTGGGGATGATGGAAGCTCACGCGCGCACCTCCACGGTTCCGTTCAATGTTTCCCGGCGGTAGGGCTCCAGCAGCCTGCCGATCTCGGAGTTCGATGCGCCGCCGGGCTGGTGAAGCCAGCGTTCGAGCGCCCGAAGCAGGGCTCCTGCTTCCGGGTGCTGTTTCAAGGCGGCGAGGGCCTCGCTCATGCGCTGGTCCGGGAGGGCGATGCGTTCACGCCAGTAACCTGTTAGAAGCCGCTCAAGTTCGGCCTGCCCCGAGGTGCTGAGGGTTCCCGCGGCGGCGGCCTCGACGAAGGGACGCAGGCGCTCGGCATAGGATGGCGCGGGGGCGGGCGGTTCCTCGACCTGCACGACCTTCTTCTTCCGGCCAAGCCAGATCAGGGCAGGCAGCCCGCACAACCACAGGATGGCCAGCAGGGTGAGGATGTTCCGGTAGCCGCCCAGCTTCGGAAGAGGGCTTGGGGAAAACGGGTTGAGCTCACCCTGGAAATCCGGCGGCAGGATCGATTTCACTTCGATCGGAGTTTCGCCAAGATCCTTCGCGGGAGTCCCATCCGGATGGATCAGATAGTCGGCCAGCCGGTAGGTGCCGGGCTCGAAGCCCAGGCAATGGAACGAATAGGCGAAGCGCCCCTTGCCGTCCGGTCTGACCTGATCCAGCCGGAGGATCAGCGGCGTGCGGTCGTCCATCGGCTTCGGCTGGTAGTCGCCGCGATCCAGAATGACCTCGACGTCGCTCTCCAGCCCGATGCCTTTCGGGCTCGGTTCGGCGGTCACCCACTGGGCGAACACCATAAGAATGGCCACCAGCCCGCGCATGAACGCTGGATACCTCATGCGTTCCTCCTCGAGTTGCGGTTCTTCAGGAAATGGCGCAGTTTCGCAAGGATCGGCTCGTCGGTGGGCAGCTTCAGGTAGTCCACTCCGGCGCGGGCCAGCGAGCGGGCATCCTCGCCGAGGATGAAGCGGGTGCGGCCTCCTGCGACAAACTCCTGTCCGGACTCCGCCTCGACGCCACGCAGGATGCCGGCCTTCAGGCCACCGCGTTCCGCCGGATCTTCGAGGTGCAGCACGGCGCAGTCGTGGTCCTGGGCCATCAGCTTGATCGCGGGAACGGCATCGGGGTCGTGCAGGTCGCTGATCACGATGAACAGGCAGCGATGCTCGACGCGCGGGATGAGCTCGCGCACCCGTCTGCCGAGCGTGGTGCCTTCGGTGAAATGATGGCGGCGCAGTTGGTGGAGCCACTGCAGGATCGTGCCGCGTGAAAGGGCCGGTGTGTGATGCAGGCTGCGATCGCCCACGGTCATCAGCCCCACCGGGTTCATGTGCTCCACGGCCGCCAAGGCGATGCCGCCGGCGATCTGCACAGCCCAGGCATACTTGCTCAGCGTCTGCGAGCTGACGGTCATCGAGGCCGAGCTATCGACCAGCAGGTAAACCGGCATCTGTTTCGGAGCCTCATACTCCTTCACGTGAAATCGACCGGTGCGGCCGGTGATGCGCCAGTCGATGAATTTCACCGGATCGCCGGGCTGATAGAGCCGCGACTGGACATACTCCATGCCCGAGCCGAGGAAAGGCGAGCTTTCCTGGCCATAGGTCAGCGCGTTGGCGAGCCGCTTGATCGCGATCTCGAACTGCCGCGCATCCAGCGGGTCGTGATGGAGGGTGCCGTGATCGTTCATCGCGGATCAACCGAGTTGCTGGAGCAGTTCCTCAAGCACCTGCTCCGGCTTCCTGCCTTCCGCGAGTGCCTCGTAGCTGAGCCGGATGCGGTGCAGCACCACGTCTTCGGCGAGTTGGAAAAGATCCTCCGGCACCACGTAGTCGCGCTCGTTCACGAAGGCCCGGGCCCGCGCGGCCTGGACGATTGAAAGCCCGGCGCGCGGTGAGCAGCCCATCTCGATCGCGGGATGGGTGCGGGTCAGGCGGATGAGCTCCACACAGTGCTTCATGAACACCTCGCTGACATGCACCGCCTGGACGTCGGCCATCGCGGACACGAGATCCTCCAGCTTGCAGACCGGCTCGCCGCCGATCATGTCGAAGGCGGTCTTCGGCATCGCGCCGCCTTCCACGCGCTTCAGCCCCATCTTGAGCTGGCGGCGGAGCACCTCCTCCTCCTGCTCGGCGGTCGGGTAGCTGATGCGGTGGCAGAGCATGAAGCGATCGAGCTGCGCTTCCGGAAGTTCGAAGGTGCCGGCCTGTTCGATCGGGTTCTGCGTGGCGATCACCAGGAAAGGCATCGGCAGCGGATAGGTGGCGTTGCCGATGGTGACCTTGCGTTCCTGCATCGCCTCCAGCAGCGCGCTCTGCACCTTCGGCGCGGCGCGGTTGATCTCATCCGCCAGCAGCAGGTTGGTGAACACCGGACCCTGGTGGGTGCGGAATTTTCCGGTCGCCTGATCGAGCAACTCCGATCCGATGATGTCGGACGGCAGCATGTCGATGGTGAACTGGACCCGGCTGAACTGGAGGTCCACCGCCTTCGCCACCGAGTTCACGAGCAGGGTCTTCGCCGTGCCGGGCACGCCCAACAGCAGCAGGTGGCCGCCGGTCAGCAGGGCGATCATCATGCGTTCGACGACGACGTCCTGGCCGACGACAACCTCGCCGACACGATCGCGCACGGCCTGGACAAAATGAGTTCGGGTATCAGTCATGGAAATGAGGGGCGATGAAGCTGGGTCAAAATCGGGAGGTGCGTGTCACTTCCCATAGGATTCGAGCGCGGCCTTCGCGGCGGCGGTTTCGGATTTCGGAACGAGGGGCACGGCTTTCGTCTGGAGTTCCAGGGCGCGGGCCTTGTCGCCCTTGAGAAAAGCGATGCGGGCCAGCGTGGAAAGAGCGGACCCCTGGGCGTCTCCGGAGGTTTCGGCAAGCGGCGCGGCGATCCTTTCAGCAGCAGCCTGGAGGGCGGCGGAGGCTGTCTCGGGAGCCACCAGATGGGCGGCAATGGAGGCGAGCACGGCGGGATTCTTGCCGTGGTCCTCGCAGAGCAGTTTGGAGAGTTCAATCGCATCGTCCGGCTGTTTCCTGGCAAGCAGCAGGTCGAGTTCCAGCAGTCCGCAAAGGTAGCCGAGGGCCGGAGGGAGTTCCTCGCTGAGCTGGCCGATCGTGGACTCCGCCGCGTCGAGCTTGCCCGCGCGGATCTCGGACTGCGCGCGGTTGGCGAGCTCGCCGGCCTTCGCACTCGGGGCGGTCTCCGACGGAGCCGCCTGTGGGCTGCCGCCGGACTTGGTCGAGGGTTCGTTAAGCAGGCTTTCGAGAAGGGATTCCTTCAGTTCCATCGGGTGGCCGATGTAGGCGATGCGGCCCTTCTTGTTGACGACAAAGGCACAGGGGATGCCGTTCTCTCCGGCGGCGGTCAGCCAGTGCTTGGCCATCCATCCGCCATCGGTCTTCTCATCGACCCCGACGTTGTAGGTCATCTTTCCGGCCATGCCCTTCACGAACTTCGCGACCGTGGCGGCGTCCTCGCCGAGGTTCATGCCGACGACCACGAGCCCCTTCGACTTGTGTTTCTTATACGTCTCGTTGAGGTGCGGAATGGCGGCCACGCAGGGGCCGCACCAGGTGGCCCAGAACTCGACGATATAGACCTTGTCGCCTTCAAACTCCTTCACTCCCTCGCCCTGCGCCCAACTGGCAACCCGGATCTTCGGGGCCTCGCTTCCGGATTTCAGCTCCGCTGCCCGGGCTGCGGTGATGAGGACAAGGGCAAGGAAAACGAATCGGAAGACGTGCAGTTTCATGACGAAGCGGGCAATGACACAGGCAGATTGGTCAGCAATCGCGCGCTTGTCGATAGAATGGCTGCCGGATGTGTGGATTCACTTTCCGACCTTCACTGGCAGGCTGCGGATCATCGAGTGGCGGCCTTCCGA
>JAIYDT010000372.1 GCA_027487355.1 Verrucomicrobiaceae bacterium | reverse complement strand
GGCTCCGGTCCAGACGAGATTCTCACCCGAGATATTGACCGCAATGTTGCTGCCATTGAGCTGAACGGCCCCCGCAACCTGACGGGAACCGAGACTGGTGAAGTTGGCGGTAAAATCGGCAGGGTTGCCAGTGAAGGAACCGAAGTTGATGAGGTTGACGAGCCCGTTCGGCAGCAGGGTCGGAACGTTGAGGACCACCTGCCCGTTGGCTGCGGTGGTAGTGAGCGCACCATTCACCTTGAGCCCGGCTCCGGTTGAAACATTGAGGTTGACGGTGGCGTCGCCATTGAAGGTGAGGGCTCCGAAGGTCAGAGCAGCGGCTCCGCCGTTTCCATGCGTGATGACGGCGGAGGGATTGTCGGCCACGGTGACCGAGCCAAGTGTTCCGGTGCCATCGAGGGTGCCTTGGTTGAGCGTGAGCGCCGGGGTGGAGGCGACTGAGCTGGTGTGGAGGTATTTGCCACCGGAGACGGTGATTCCACTGGAGGTGTTGATGCTGGCCGCGCCGCCAACGATCAAGGTGCCACTGGTGACGGAGGTGGCTCCGGTGTAGGTGTTGACTGCGGAAAGGTTGACGGTGTTGGCCCCGGAACCTGCGATGGTCAGTGACGAGGCTCCGCCGGTGTTGTTGACGATGCGCCCGAGGGAAATGTTTGCATTTGCGGCGTTGACGACGAGTTCACGGCCATAGTTCGCCCCGATCATGATGCCACTGTTGGCATTGGTGCCGCCCTGGTTGATGGTCAGGGCACCTGTGCCAGAGTTCAGAAGCCCGTTGGTGACGAGGTTGATCTGGGAAGCACTGTTTCCGAACGTGAGCGTGGTGGCCCCGACGGTGAGGCGGAAGGTGTTTCCCTGCCGGGACGCCGCGCCATAGGTGGTCGTGGAAGCGGTCGTGATGTCGTAGTTTGCCGTGGTCAGGCCAGGGTTGGTCAAACCCGCTCCGGAAACTCCGATGCCCGGGGAGGATGTGAGATTTCCTCCAGAGAGTGTTGCCCAGAAGGTTCCGGTCCCGGCTCCGAAGGTCGCCCAAGGCCCGACGATGCCGTTGGTATTGGCGAGACCCGTCATGCTGGCGGCAAAGGTTCCGGTCCCTTGAAGGTTGAGGGTGGAACCTGCGGAGCGGGTAAACGTTCCGGTATTTAAGGTCAGGATACGGCCGGATGCCACGTTCCATGCTTGCGAGCCCGCCGCGAGGGTGAGGCCGGAGGAAATCGTGAGATTCTGGGTGGCGGAACCCAGATTGATGCCGCTGGAACCAAGTGTCAGGGTATTGCCTGAGCCGATCGTCACAGCGCCTCCAGGAGTGGTGACCGCAAGGCCTCCGAGGCTGAGGTTCGAGCCAAGCAGGGTGGAATTTGCCACGGTGACCGTGGAATCCCAGGAGGCCACATCAAGCGAGCCGGGAACATTTCCCCCTGACCAGCTTGTGGCCAGGTTGAGGTCGTTCGTGTTGTCCAGCTTGGTCCGGGTGGCGGCGTACGCCGATCCAGGCGAGCCAACCAAGGCGGCGGCAAGCAGGGCCCGAAGGATCGGATTGGTGTGGAACTTGGGTTTCATCAGGAAATGTGGGTTTCGGGGCTGAATCGCAGGAACAAACAATTGGTCCTCTCCCACATTTCGAAAACCGGGGGAAAAACCGGACATGCGGCAGAAAAAAATTTCAGAAGCCCTCTTCCCCTTCCAGGCAACCTTTTGTCGGCTTGATTCCAGTCACTTCGGGGAGATCACGGACTCCGCCTCGCGGAACAAGGTCCGGGCGATGATCCAGTCCCACCAGAATCCCTGATATTGGCCAAAGGGCTCATACGCGGCTGGCAACTCGGGGGAAAAGGCCTTCTCGATCCGCTTTCGACAGCGCCCCAGATCCTCGCGGGCGGTCTCCAAATCGCCGAGCTGAAAGCAAATCATCGCATGAACCGGCTCCAGCGCGCCCCGGATGTAGTCGCGACTTTCCTTGAATGACATTGCGAAATCGGACCAGTGCTTGGCCTGCTGGTAGTTCCCCTGTCGATACTCCAACAGGGCCAGACCGAAGGCACGCCATTGCGCCAATTCACGCTCCCTCCGATAACCCGCAAGCTCGATTCCCTCCTCGAACTCCTGCATCATCGGCTTCAAGGCCTCCAGTCGTTTCAAGAGCTGCGGATCGACTGGAGCCAGGAGGATCGCGTGAAGCAGCCGCGAGGCGTCCGGAGCGGAGGAAGTGCTCCCATATCTGTCGGTCGCCCATGCCTGAAATGCCCGATAGTCCTGGGGCTTTCCGCCCTCGATCAGCACGCTGCTGATGGCCACCAGATCGAGGGAGGTGGTCAGATTCTGACCGCGATTCATGTCGTCGGTCTTCATCATCATCATGAAGCACTCGGTCGCCTGAGGCCAACGGCCGCGAAGGGCGTTCCAATTTCCCAGTGAACGAAGCACCACCGACGACTGCGGGGAAAGACGAATGGAGGCGATCGGAGTCGCCCGAAGCTGCTCGTCCGCTTCCTCGGTCCTGCCCTCGCTGAGCAGCACGGAAACGTGGGCAAAGCCTTCCCAACCACGGGCCTCTTCGATCCGCATCAGCTCGTTGGCATGGGCCGCGTCGGCGAACTTCCGCAGGCGGACCTGCTCGTCCAGAGCCTCCCTTTCCCGGAGATAGTAGGTGTAGGCGGTGCCCAGCCCCAGCAACAGCGACAGGACGATGCCCGAACCCGCGGTGACCGCCACCCGATTGCGACGCACGAACTTGCGGAACACATAAGCACGCTTCGCCGCTCGCGCGATCACTGGTTCGTGGGCCAGGTAGCGCTGCAGGTCCATGACCAGTCCGTTGACGGTCTCGTAGCGTCGCGACCGATCCTTCTCGATCGCCTTCATGACCACCGAGTCGAGGTCGCCCTTGAGAATGACTGGAAGTTTCGCAGGCTCACACTTGCGACGCGCGGCGATCTCCTGCTGGTCCTCCGGGTTCATGCCCACGAAAAGGGCCGATGGCACCGGCGGCTCGCGCTCTAACAGAATCCTCCGCATTTCCATCAAGCCGACGGAAGCCAGCTCGGCTGAATCGAAAGGCGTCCGGCCTGCCAGCAGTTCGTAAAGCAACATGCCGAGGCTGTAAACGTCGCTGCGGGTATCGATGTCGCGCTCGCGGCGATCCGCCTGCTCCGGGCTCATGTAGGCCGGTGTGCCGACGAACTGGTCCTGCGACGAATGCTGCGTGCCGGGATCGGCATTTCCTGAAATGGCCTTGGCGATGCCGAAGTCGATGATCTTCGGGCCGTAGCCGCCGCTTTCGTCGATGAGGATGTTCGATGGCTTGATGTCGCGATGGATCACGCCCTTCTGATGCGCATGCTGGATGCCCTTGCAGACCTCGATGAAGAGGTCGATGCGCTTGCGCAGGCTGAGTTGTTGGACATCGCAGTAATCGGTGATGCGGGCTCCCCTCACCCACTCCATCACGAAATACGGACGACCGGAATCCGTGGCCCCGCCGTCGAGGACGCGGGCGATGTTCGGGTGATCCATCAAGGCCAGCGACTGACGCTCCATTTCGAAACGCTCGATCACCCGTTCGGTGTCCATGCCGAGTCGGATGACCTTGAGCGCCACCTGTCGTCGCACCGGTTCAAGCTGCTCCGCCAGATAGACCACGCCGCAGCCGCCTTCACCGATGCGTTTCTCCAGTCGATAACGCCCGATGCGCTCACCGGGCCCCTCGCTCGGGGTGGAGCGCGGCGTTTCCTCAAGGGCGGAGGGATCTGTTAGATCGATCAACTCCTCACCGGCCTCGGTCGCCACGATCGTCCT
>JAIYDT010000617.1 GCA_027487355.1 Verrucomicrobiaceae bacterium | reverse complement strand
GCTACCTTGATGATCTCATTATGTATTGGATGAACTGTGATCCGGGTTAGATATGCCGTGACCTTGTTTCGGTGCTTGCTTTCGAGGGATAAGGTGAGGCCTTTCGTTGGGAAAATAGTAACGGTAAAATCCTCAGACATCGCGGGGGACTTGCCGCCTTCGAACAAGGGCAGATAGAGAAAACGTCCATCAACAAGTGGTTGCTCATACGATGCTACGACAGAAAACGCCTTATCGGGAACCTGGCCCACCGAAAACCTGCATTCCGCCGTGGTTTCCTGGTGGGAAGCTCCACTGGCTGAAATCCAGATCGGCTCAAGAACCTTCCCTCCTGTCTCCAGCCGTGGTCTTAAAACATTCCTGAGGTTCGCTAGATCAGTATTCGTATCTTTGGCGAGAAATGTCGGGACGGAAACATAGACCGGGTAATCCAGGAAATTCTTGGCCAAGTATCCCACGGCACATGACACGGTCGCGGACTTCGGTCCTACACTGATCACGCAGCGCTCCCAGGTCTTCGTGATGGTGGCCTCTTTGACTGATGGAATCGCAATTGGGTTAGCCGATGCGGCATTGGCAAGCAGGATGAGCACCGAGATTGGAATTTTCATTTCTACCAAACGAATAGACCATCCACGGCCGGAATGGAAGCCACAATTCAAAGAGGGACCTGACCCGCCGATGGATGATTTGGCCTCGGTTCTTTCTTCATTTTTAAGGCCGTCGCATGGGGTCAAAACACTGCCTCACAGGCTAGCGGCCCCTCCAAGAAATAGTCTTTAAGAGGAAAACGAAACCGCGAATGAACGCCAATACACGCGAATTTTCAGTGAGTTATGTGAATCGGGCGGTTCACCAAAAGGGTGAGCGCTTTGGTTTTCATAATTCATTCATTTCCAGTATTTTATTCGCGTTCATTCGCGTTCATTCGCGGTTCCTAGGATAATCCAACTGGAGATACATCCCGGCCCAAGCTTCATCTTCTGGATTCCAATACAACCGCATGCTCCACAGGCCTAGAAACGGTTTCACGATATGAACCTCGACTCGAGATTTCGACCCGAATGGATCGGCTCCCTGATCTACAGAAAACGTGCTCCAGTATCGCTCCAACTTGTTCTTGCTTCTCTGCCAGATGGCATCTTGCCGAAACTGAATCACTCCCAGCAAGACTCTATCGGCAATTCCAGGAGCGCCATCAACCTGGCCGAGAATGATCCGAACTTGCCGGTCAAGCGGAAATATCCGGGCTGCTAGCATCTTGACATGATGTTGCCAACGTCGAGTCCTCCCACGCCTGACCGGAGGGCGAGGGTGGAACACGGCGTTGAGGTTGTAGCGGTCATGACGGCTGGACTGGAGGCGGGTCAGGGGTTGCGAGTGACGCCTTGCTCGCCTTCTTTGCTACTGGTGGAAAGACGATAGACGCCAAATGAAAAGGTGAGAATTCCTGATAGGGCCGACACCGACAAGCCAAGGAAGGGAAAAGATCGCGCCAAACACAAACAGAGATAATCCAACCATGTAAGTGAAGTTGAACAGAAAGCTAGGCCAGGTGACATCGAAATCCCCAGGTGGATGTTCTGATCCAGAGACATCAGCATTCATGAGCCACGACAGCGGACTGAGGAAAAACATCATGAAGAACCTTGGGGCAATCATTCCCGCAACAATAAAGGCCACGAACGCCATAGATACCTTCAGTCCGAATGAATTGATCTCAACGGAATGGGCCACCTTGATGTGGAGGAGCATCAAAGAGACTAGTCCTCCGACAACAACACCGCCAAGGCCACCAGCAAGTGCCAGGAACATTCGTTTAATCGCATCAAGGAGCGATTTCAGCATGGATTTTATTGTTGGCTACGTTTCAAGCGCTGACAACCAGCAGGCTGGGGTCGAGCGCGATTACACCCCGGAACTTGGACAGCCCGTGGGGTTGCCAGGCGTGGCTTGTTCGCTTTGGCTTTCACTCGGATTTGGGGCGCTCCAGTTTGCTTTGCGCGAAGGTGAGCAGCAACTCCTCCCAGTCATCTTCAAACGCTGGCTCCTCCAAGGATTCAATTAGCTGACGAAAATCTTTGTCTCCTTTCGGCCAGTTAGCCTCACTCCCATCTAAAACTGCCTTCTCGTAGTGAGGTCGCAGTGCTTCGACCGCACTCAAGCAGCCCTTCGCCCCAATAGCTTCAAGATCGGTACGCCTTGCATCGATCCACGAAAAATAGCCCGCGACATCTCCAGAATTCATGATCGCGGATTGCCAGAAATACCACATGTCCGCGAACGCGCTCTCATTTACCGTCATGCCGGGGTAAGATCCATTGACTCGACCTCCTTCAGGGATCTTGACGATGACCGCGTCCGCATACGCCTGGAGCCGGATCTCGGTAGACTTAGTGCCGGATTGTTTCATGCTGTCCTGTTGGTATTTCGAATTATTGTCGCAGCTTGAAGAAAGCACCGCAGCCAGCGCACACGCGATTAGGTGAAGCTTCATTTTCTAGCGAACAGTGCTATCGAACGACCGGTCGGGTTTGGTGGGTAATCACCGACTGGCCGGTGATCAGGGGCCAAGGCGACCCAGAAGTACGGGGTTTGGCGACCTTGTTCGTGGCGGCAGTTTTAGGTCCGCCACTCTGGCAAGCCAAGCTGGATTTCAGTCGTTGGGAAGGTTTGAGCGGTTCACATCTAAAGTGGTCAGCCCGAAAATCCAGTATTCGTGCTCACGGTTGCTTTCGGCTCGCACGTCGGATGGAACCCCGATGGGGTTCGGAATCCATTTTTCATCCAGCCAGGGTAGCCCGGATACGGGTAACCCTGGGCTTTGGGATGAAACGCCGATGGCGTAGGGAGATGGCGGGTTTGTGAAGAGGAAGACTTGGAGCGGGCATACTGACGGAATGAGGAAGGTCGGGGAGTTGGGACGAACCGGCGGTCGATCAGAAGATGGACGTTCTCTCCGCATCTTAAAGCGGTGTCGCTCTGCGTTTGCCACCGCACTCCAAGGTTCTGCGGCTTTCCTCTCAACTCTCAACTCTTCTCTCTGGCCCCTGATCCCTGGCCACTCAATTCTCCCTACAGCTGCACCTCGTGGTATTCGAGCGCCCATTCCTTCATGTAGCGGACCTGGATCGGGGCGATGCGGTAGATGATGAGCTCGGGGTTGTCGATGGAGCCTAGGTAGGCGCGGAGGAGAGGGCTGTGGTTCCAGATGTCTTCGAGCATCGCTCGGTCGCTGAGGACGGAGGCGATGCCGGTGATGCGGACCTGGTCGTGCTCGTCGCTGGTGTAGCAGAGCTCGACACGCGGATTGACCGCGATCTGGGCGGTCTTGCCGTAGCCCCGGAGGTTGGCGACATAGACGGTGAAGCCGTCGGTCTTGACCGGGGAAACGGGGCGGACGCGCGGCTGGTCGCCCTCGATGGTGGCGAGGACCGGAAATTTCGCGGCTTTCATGGTAGCCTGCGCCAGTTCCGGAAGTTGGGATGGGTCGATCGGATCGGGTTTTGGCGCAGCCATGATGGTGGGTCAGGTGAGGGGTGGTGGAGCGCTGGGCGGCCTGTGGGTGGTTTCCGGCTGGCCGGCGATCAGTTGAGCGAGGAGTTCGCCACCGCGCGGGAGCACGGTGAGTCGCGCGCCGCTGCCGATGACTTTCTGGGTTTCCAGAATCTCGAACATGGCCTCGGCGACATCGTTGTCTTCTGAAATCTGCTGCAGGGCCTCGCCAACGATCTGCGGGCGGATGGCGGCGGCCTTCGCGAACTCCACAGCGGCTTGGCGCTCGGCGGTGCTGGTGATGATGCTGACCTGGTTCGCGCCGTCCTGCTTGATGGCGGAGGTGACCTGGCGGAGGCGGTTCACGACCTTGCTCTCGATCTGGCGGATCATGCCGATGTCGCGGAAGTGGACCTTGCGGATGTAGATCGAGCCGAGCTTGTAGCCCCACTCGTGGGATTTCGGGGAAACCTCGTTGCGGACGTTGTCGCTCATCGCGTGGCGGTTCACCATCATCAAGGCGAGCGGCATGTTGCTGAGGCAGCGGACGGCGGAGTTGCTGACGTTGGCGGAAAGCGAGCCACGCGGGTCGCTGTTTTTGAAGAGATAGGCCACGGGATCGCTGATGAACATCTCATGCCAGAGGCCGATGCCCATTGGTGCGCCTTCCTCGGAGTTCACCGGCTGGCTGCGCAGGTATTCCTGGTCGAGCCGCATGTCGAGGATGTGGCATTTGCCAAGCCAGTTCACGATGAAGGCGGCGGGGCCGAGCTTGAAGGGCAGGATGTGCAGGCCGGGTTCGTCGATGGTGGCGAGCACCTTTCCGAAGAGGACATAGACGTTGCACTGGCGCTCATGGACGATGGCATACAGGCCGAGAATGCGGGCGATGCCGAAGAGGATGGGAAGGGCGATGAAGCACCCGATGAAGGTGAGGGCGGCGGAGATGAGGAAGGTCATTTCTTTGATTCCACGAATACTTGTTGAGCCTTCTCGAAGAGAGCGAGGCGGACGTTGCGGACGTAGGCACGGAGGGCCTCGCTGCCGCGTGATTTCAGATCGACGAGCTGGGTGGCGAGTCGGGTGAGCGGCTCGACCTCGGCCTGGGCGCGGAGGGTTTCAATTTCCACGGCGCGCTTCGACTGCACGATCTTCTGGTCGGCGGAGGCTTGGGCGAGCGAGATGTCGGACGAGACCTGGTTGTAGGCGGTGTTGATCGCGGCGAGGGCGGACTCGACTTCCGGTGGCGGGTCGATGCCGGTGATCAGGGTGGCATCGAGCACCATGCCGTAGCGGGCGGCGGACGAGGTGCACTCCTTGTCCATGTGCTCGTTGAGGTCGCGCAGGTTCTTGCGGAGGTCGTTGATGGAAATCCCGATGACGGCGGCGCTGTCGGGCTCGCCTTCCTCAGTGGGAGCAGTAGGGGCCTCGAAGTTCGCGATGCGTTCGCGCAGCACCGAGACGAAGTAGCCCATGACGTGGGCGAAGGGGTTCTTGATGCCGAAGAGGAAGGCGTAGAGGTTGCGGTCGGCCACGCGGTAGCGGATCTGGCCTGTTAGACCGGTGTTGAGTTGGTCCTTGGTGACGGCTTCCAGCATCGTGCCGTTGTAGTTGGCGGAGGGGTCTTCTGGGTCCCAGGCCATGTTGACCGTTTCCGTGGCGATCGAGATCTTGTGGATCCGCTCCCAGGGCCATTTGAAATACGGGCCACCGGGCATGATCACGCGGACCTGAGGGTAGCAGTAGCGTTGCTTCTGGTCCTCGTTGAGCATTTCGGAAATCGGGTCGTCGAGCGTGGTCAGCTCGCCGAGGCGCTCCGCGCGACCGAAGCTGGTTTTCACCGCGCGTTCATTTTGATCGACCGTGTAGATGCCTGCGACGAGGTATCGGATCAGGAACCACACGACGAAGCCGAAGATACAGCCTAGGATGATGGACATGGGGAATGGTTTGGAAGCGCTCGCAGAATTGCGGGTGGCGTCGCCTTTGCCAAGTAGAACCGTGAGGCGAGAATGTAGCGGTGGCTTTCGGCCATTTCGGCCAAGAGATCCCGTCACCGCCAGTGCCTGGCGGGATGTCCACGTGGATTGAGCACGAACGAATTTCAATTTCCGGTCACTTGAACCACTCGCTCAGCGGCAGGCGCAGAAACAACATCGAGCCGTTGCCTTCGTAGATCAGGCCGAGGTGCTCGTCGTCGGCGATGGCGAGGCAGGAATAGCCGAAGCACCCGCGCGAATCGTAGAGGCGGTGCTCCTTTTCCGGCCAGGACATCGCCTGATCGCGGGAGAGCTTCACGGTCATCTGATGGCGGCCATCGGTGGCGTCCGGATTTGAGAAAAAGATCAGGTCGCCATGCTTCGGGTGCTGCCAGCGGAAGAGGCTGGCCATGCAGACCGGCTCGCGCAGGGCCTTGCGGTCGGTGGGATGAAGGGTCCAGGTTTTCCCAAGATCCTTGGTCACCGCGATGGTGCGCGAGCCACCGCGGTCGTCGCGGCAGTTGATCATGATCGAACCGTCGGCGAGCTGGATGACCTGCGACTCGGTGGTGGAGATCTTCACGCCGGTGCCGACGTGCCAGGTTTCGCCGCGATCCTTCGACCAGATCAGCGTGGAGAACGGCTTGCCCTGGGTCTCGCCGCCATCGGCCGAGCGGAACTGCGCAGGCATGACCAGCGTGCCGTCCTTCAGGGTGATGCCGGCTCCGGGGCCTTGGAGGAAAAGCCGCCACGCGGGGTCCTTGAGGTCTTTTGTTAGGTTGCGTGGCTTCGACCAGGTGAGGCCGTCGTCATCGCTGAAGGTCATCATGAACTGGTTCGTCTCGGTTTCGGAAAGGCCTGGCCGCGAGCCATGCCAGCCGAACTTCCCATGGCTCCACGAGCCCGCGATCCAGATCCGTCCGGTGACTTCATCGACGAGTGTGCAGGGATCGCCGACGCCATCGAAGCCGAAGGCCGGGTCCTTTCCCATATCCAGTGCGATCCTCATCGGCTCCCAGTTCCGCCCGCCATCGGTCGAGCGGGAAACGCCAACATCGATATCCGCCGGGAGGTCCCTTGAATGATTGTATCGCACGTCATAGACCGCGAGCAGGCTGCCCTT
>JAIYDT010000461.1 GCA_027487355.1 Verrucomicrobiaceae bacterium | reverse complement strand
GGCCCGGGCGCGCTCGGCGGCCTGTTGTTGGGCCTGTTCCTGCATCCGGCGCTGTTGTTCCTGGGCCTGCTCGATGGCCTGTTGACG
Organism: Verrucomicrobiaceae bacterium; assembly: GCA_027487355.1. Taxonomy (GTDB): domain Bacteria; phylum Verrucomicrobiota; class Verrucomicrobiia; order Verrucomicrobiales; family Akkermansiaceae; genus Luteolibacter. The sequence goes on along the minus strand of JAIYDT010000461.1, from coordinate 2,919 downwards.
GGCCTGCTCCATCTGCTGGGCTCGCTCCTGCATCTGGCGCTGCTGCTCCTGCTGCTGCTGGCGGGCGCGTTCCTGCATCTGCTGCTGTTGCTCCTGCATTTGGCGGGCACGTTCCCTCATCGCCTCCTGTTGCTGCTCCTGGGCCTGACGGGCGCGCTCCTGCATCTGCTGTTGCTGCTCCTGCGCTTGACGGGCGCGTTCCTGCATCTGGCGCTGCTGTTCCGCCTGGGCCTGACGCAGTTTCTCCTGCTGCTCCTGAAGCGCCTGCTGCATCTGGGCGGCGCGATCCTGCTGGGCCTTCTGGATCTCCTGGTTGCGGCGATCGGCATCCTCCTTCATCTTCGCGAGGGCTTCCTGGGCTTTCTGCTGCTGCTCCTGCATCGCATTGCTGCCCTGTCCCGCTGCCGCGGCCTGCTGCTCACGGGCGAGACGAATTCGCTCGGCAGCATCTGCACGGGCTTTTTCCTGCTGCTCCAGAAGCATCTTCTGCTGCTCGGCCGCAGCAGTCCTGGCCTTTTCCTGTTGTTCGAGCAGGGCCTTCTGACGCTCGGTCGCAGCGGCCTTGGCCTGTTCCTGCTGCTCACGAAGCCGATCCGCCATCGTCGGGGCCTGCGTGGCCGGAGGTTGATTGGCTGGTGGTTGTGTGCCCGGAGGCTGTTGGCTGGGCTTTCCTGCCAGACGGTCGGCGAGTTCCTGACGAGCCCTTTCCGCATCGGCCTTCGCCTTTTCCTGCTGTTCGAGCAGGGCCTTCTGATTCTCGGCGGCAGCGGCCTGGGCCTTTTCCTGCTGCTCACGAATGCGATCCGCCATCGTCGGGGCAGCCGTGCCTGGTGGCGGCGTGACCGGAGGCTGTTGGCCATTCTTTCCGGCAAGGCGGTCGGCGAGTTCCTGACGGTTCCTTTCGGCATCCGCCTTGGCCTTTTCCTGCTGCTCGAGCAGGGTCTTCTGATTTTCGGCGGCAGCGGCCTGGGCCTTCTCCTGTTGTTCACGAATCCGATCCGCCATCGTCGGCGCGGGCGTGCCGGGAGGCTGCGTGCCCGGAGGCTGCGTGCCAGGAGGCTGCGTGCCAGGAGGCTGTGCGCCCGGAGGCTGCGTGCCAGAAGGCTGCTGGCCGGTTTTGCCTGCGAGACGGTCGGCGAGTTCCTGACGGTTCCTTTCGGCATCCGCCTTGGCCTTCTCCTGCTGTTCCTTGATCTCCTTCTGGCGTTGTTCGAAGGTCAGACGGTTCTTTTCCTGGGCATCGCGGACGGCAGCCATCTGGGCCTCCTGCGCGGCTCGGAGCTGAGCAAACGCGGCCTGCTGACGCTCCTTCATCTCGGCCTGACGCTCGGCAAAGACGCTCTGGGCTTTCTTGATCGCCTCCTGACGGTTCTGTTCGAGAACGGCCAGCCTTTGCTGCTGGAGCGCCTGCTGGCCGCCGAGCTTCTCGACGGCGGCAGCGGCGATCGCCTGCTGTTCCGCCTGAAAGGCCTTGAAGCGATCGCGCACGTCGGCCTGGAGGCCGCCCTCGCCGCGTTCGATCTGGACGTCCCGCCAGGTATCGCGAACGGAGGCAGGACGCAGCGCGTGGTTCCACGAGGCATTGACGGTCGGGGCGAAGCAGTTGAGCTGGTTGCCCACGATGGACGGACGGACCGCCGGGCGGCCAACTTCGCAGCGGTTCACATTGAGCTGATAGAACGGCATCGGTTGACCAAGGCGGTTGTTGATGTCGCGATAGCTCAATCCACCGCAGTTGAACTGGTTGTTCTGGTAAGTGATATTGGTGACATTCCGGGTCTGGCCGCAGAACTCGCGGTTGCGGTTGAAAGGGAGGCAATGGTTGCGGATCGGACCGCCGAAGTTGTTGATCGAAACGAAGCTGAACGAGGAAGCTCCGATGCCGAGTTCGACCTCGACGCTGCTGCCCCAGCCACGACCGGGGTGGCCCATGCTTTCCGGAGGGAGAGGAGCCCAGCCGATGTGGCTGTCACCTGAGCGCCAGCAAACCCAGGAAGGAGCCCATTCCTCGCCCGGAACCCAGACCCAGCCGCGACCGGCGCAGAGGGCCCAGCGACCGTAATGATAGGTGGCCCAGCCAAAGCGCTCGTCCGAGACCCAGGTCCAGCCACGGTTGCTGCAAGCCCAACGGCCGCGGGTGTAGGGTCGCCATGAGTTGTCACGAACCACCACGGTGGGCTGCCAGACATAACCATAATCAGGCGTCTGGAACCAGGAGCCGTCGTTGGAAAGCTGGTCGTAGAAAACATTGTAGTCACTGACCGGGCGGGCATTCGGGATCTCCGGAGTTGGATCGAGTTCGGGAAGGGCCTCGCGACCGGCAATCTCCATTTCCCGTGCATTCAGCATCTTCTCACGGCCCCCGAGACCGGACTCGCGTTCGGAGACCTCGCCTTCCCGTTTGGCCAGCGCCTCTTCGCGCTGACGGAGCTTCTCGAGATCCGCCTCGGCGATTTCCTGATTGCGACGCTCGAGCTCCGCACGGGCGTCATCGATCTTCTGCCGTTCGAGGGCGATGGCGTCGCGTTCGGCATTGAGCTTCTGGAGTTCGAGCTCCGCGCGGAGGGCTGCCTCGCTTTCGCGTGCCTCGCGGACCTGTTTCTCAAGCTCGGCCTTGGCGGCGTCCGCCTGGGAGTTGGATTTGTTGCACCCGGTCGCGGCAAGCACGGCGAGAGTGGCGAACGAGAACAATCGGATCGGTTTCATGGATGTTGGGCGATGTGCTTCTACGACGAATGACACGGGGGGGCGTATTCATCAAACTTTTCACAATCGCGCGGAAAACCTTCCCATCGCGGGTGCAAGGGGCCTCAGGGAAGCAGGACCACCTGGTAAAAGGCACGACCCTGAGGAGGTGCGGAATCTGTGAAGGAGCCAACGCCGGTCACCGTGGAAAGGGGCAACCAGGGACCTGCGGGT
>JAIYDT010000581.1 GCA_027487355.1 Verrucomicrobiaceae bacterium | reverse complement strand
GCTCACCGGCTCGAACAGCCGGCACGGATCATCCCACCCTCGGGGGTGGACCAGGTGGTGGCAGGGGCCACAACGGGGTCCAGGTTGGCTCCCCATCGCAACGCGGAACCGGCGTTGCGGGATTGATCCATGCCAGCCGCGTGTCATGCCAATCGATGCAGGGCATTTCCATTTTCACGGGTTTGGCTTTCGGATTGGGAGAAGGTGCGGATGGCTTCGATTTCGCCATCTCGTGCGCTTCCGCGTCCATCAGGGTGGCCTGGAACTCCGGGCTGTGCCACGCCCGCGCGACCGCTTGGGCGATTCCGTGGCTGGGGGCTTCGCGCACCACCACCCGGCTCAAGACGGATACCTGAAACAGAACCAAAGGCCCGGCCACCAACTGGAACAAGGCCAGCAGATAAAGGGAGCGGAGCTTGAGGCGGCCATCCATCGCGAAACGATGGTGGCGGAAGCCTGAGGCCGATGCAAGTCACCAGTGCTGTTGGTCAAGGCCTCAAATTAGTCTTGAATACTAAAATTAGCCAAGGCTAAGTTCTGTCCATGCGAACCCTGCCACGAGTCCTCTGGGGCTGGCTGCTGATGCTCTCGTTTGCGAGCGGGGAGGAGCTGCGCCCGCTGAGCACGGATCGTCCGGACACCACGGAAAGCCCCCGCACGGTGGACGCGGGACATTTCCAGATGGAGTGGGAAATCGCGGCCTGGGAAAAGGATGGGTCGGCGCGACAACTGACCTTGGGCGAGCTGAATGCCAAGGTGGGATTGACCGATTCCTCGGATCTTCAGGTGATCCTGCCGTTCTACCAGAAGGCGAGAATGGGAGGGGAAGGTTTCGGCGACATGGAGGTCCGGCTGAAGCAGAACCTTTGGGGCAACGACGAAGGGAGGACGGCGCTGGGCTTGATGCCATTCGTCAGGATCCCGACGGCCAACGGCAGCCTTGGAAATGGCGAATGGGAGGGCGGATTGATCGTGCCGCTGGGCCTTGAGGGCCCGGCCGGCTGGGACTTCGGCACCATGGCCGAGGTCGATCTGGAAGCCGATGACGATGGCAAGGGGCATCATCTGGTGGCCTTGGTGTCGGCGACGGCCTCGCATGCGATCACGGAGGAGGTCGCGATGTTTTTCGAAAGTGTGGCCTTGCGAAGTTTCGAGGCCGGGGCGGAATGGGAGGCCTATTTCAACAGCGGGATGACCTGGCAGCCGGTGGAGAACTGGCAGTTGGACGGAGGCGTGAGGCTTGGCCTAACAGGTGCTTCCACCGACGTGACGCCTTTCCTCGGAATCAGCACCAAGTATTGAAATGAAAACGGAACGAGCAACGAGAGGATTGGGAAACGCGATCGGGATCCTTGGCGCATTCGGAATGCTTTGCCTTGCCGCGATCCTGGTTACCGGCTGCGGTGGCGAGAAATCCGCGCGGAAGACAGGCAAACTGCGGGTGGTGACCACATTCACCATTCTCGCCGACATGGCCCGCGAGGTGGCGGGGGACAAGGCTGAGGTCATGTCGATCACCCGACCGGGCGCGGAGATCCACGGCTACGAGCCGACGCCGAAGGACGTGGCAAAGGCCCAGCAGGCGGACCTGGTGTTGTGGAACGGAATGAACCTTGAGCTTTGGTTCGAGAAGTTTTTCGCCAACGTGCGGGACGTGCCGAGCGCGGTCCTGACCGAGGGCCTCGAACCGATGGGGATCACCGAAGGCCCCTATTCGGGAAAGCCGAATCCGCACACCTGGATGTCACCGGCGAACGCTCAAGTCTATGTGGAAAACATCCGCAAGGCGCTGGTGAAGGCGGATCCGGCAAACGAAGCCGCCTACACCGCGAATGCGGCGGCTTATCAGGAAAAGCTCCGGGCGCTTGAGGAGCCGGTCAGGGCCAAGCTCGCCCGCATTCCGGAAGGCCAGCGGTGGTTGGTGACCAGCGAGGGAGCCTTTCCTTATCTCTGCAAGAGTTATGATCTCAAGCCACTCTATCTCTGGCCGATCAATGCCGACGCCCAGGGAACCCCGCAGCAGGTTCGACAGGTGATCGATGCGGTCCGCGCCCACCGCATCCCGGTGGTGTTTTCCGAAAGCACGGTGAGCGACAAGCCTGCACGACAAGTGGCCCAGGAAACCGGCGCGCGCTACGGCGGGGTTTTGTATGTTGATTCCCTGACCGACGAGTCTGGCCCGGCGCCGACATTTTTGAAGCTGCTGGAAACGAATGCGGATACGCTGCTGAAAGGATTTCTCGGAACTCATGACTGAAGCACCATTCGATCTGTCCGTGGAGGGCGTGTCGGTGGCGTATGCCAACGGCCACCTGGCCCTGCGCGACGCCTCATTTCACCTTTCCGGAGGGACGATTTGCGCGCTGGTTGGCGTGAACGGCAGTGGCAAGTCCACTCTGTTCAAGAGCATCATGGGATTCGTGAAACCCGTGAGCGGTCATGTCACGATCAACGGCGCAGCGGTGAAAGTGGCCCTCAAGCGCAACGTGGTCGCCTACGTGCCCCAGGCGGAGGAGGTCGATTGGGATTTCCCGGTCAGCGTGGCGGATGTGGCGATGATGGGAAGATATGGGCGGATGAATTTTCTGCGCATCCCCAGCGCGACGGACAAGGCCAAGGTCGAGGAGGCCCTGCGTCGCGTTTCGATGTGGGACTATCGGGACCGTCAGATTGGCGAGTTGAGTGGTGGCCAGAAAAAGCGGGTGTTCCTTGCCCGCGCCCTGGCCCAGGAGGGACGGGTGATCCTGCTCGACGAGCCCTTCACCGGGGTCGATGTGAAGACGGAGCAGGCCATCATCGACCTGCTGCGCGAGCTGCGCGCCGAGGGCTGCATCATCCTCGTTTCGACGCACAATCTCGGCAGCGTGCCGGAGTTTTGCGATCAGGTGGTGCTCATCAATCGCACGGTGCTAGGCTGCGGCCCGACGTCGGAGGTTTTCACCGAGGACAATCTTTCCAAGGCCTTCGGCGGGGCGCTGCGACATTTCCATTTCGAACACTCGACCGTGCAGGACCACGATGGGCGGGCGATCCGGGTGCTGACCGATGATGAGCGACCTCTTGTTTTCGGAAAGGACGGTCATCTGGAATACAAGGACCGCGAGGGTCGTGAGGAAATCCTGCGGCAACGAGAGGAGGAGCCCTGAATGATCGCCGACCTGCTCACGCCCTTTCACTACGACTACCTGCTCAAGGCCATCTGGGTCAGTGCCCTGGTGGGCGGGGCTTGTGGATTTCTGTCCGCCTTCGTGACCTTGAAAGGGTGGTCGCTGATGGGCGATGCGCTGTCGCATGCGGTGGTGCCGGGCGTGGCGGTGTCCTACATTCTCGGGCTGCCTTTCGTGCTCGGGGCCTTTGTGGCGGCGTTGCTGGCTTCGGGGGCGATGGTGCTGGTGCGCGCCCGCAGCCGGATTCGTGAGGACGCCACCATCGGGATTGTGTTCACGAGCTTCTTCGCGCTCGGGCTGGTGCTGATTTCCCGGTTTCCCTCGAAGGTGGATCTCAAGATGATCCTGTTCGGAAACATTTTAGGCATCTCGGGATCGGATGTGATCCAGGTCGCCGCGATCAGCGCGCTGACCCTGCTGGTGCTGGGGCTGAAATGGCGTGACTTGATGCTGGTGAGTTTCGATCCCGCCCAGGCGCGGACGCTGGGCCTGCCGGCGGCATGGTTGCAATGGCTGCTGCTGGCCCTGCTTTCCGCCACGGCGGTGGCGGCCCTCCAGGCGGTGGGGGCCTGCCTGGTGGTGGCGATGCTGGTAACGCCAGGGGCCACGGCTTATCTTCTCACCGACCGCTTCGGACGCTTGATCTGGCTTTCCACTGCGATGGGGGCCTTCACTTCCTGGCTCGGGGCTTATCTGAGTTATCATTTCAATGGCGCGACGGGCGGCTGCATCGTGGTGTTGCAGACATTGCTGTTTCTCGTCGCCTTCATCCTCGCTCCGAAACACGGCTGGCTCGCGGCCAGGCGGCGCGCGAAACAGGACTGGAACACCCCGCTGGACTCATGAGTGAATGGTTCCAACCTCTCGAATTCCCATTCATGCGCGATGCGCTGTGGGTCGGCATGATGGTCGCCGCGACCTGTGCCAT
>JAIYDT010000206.1 GCA_027487355.1 Verrucomicrobiaceae bacterium | reverse complement strand
TTTTCTGAATGTCTCACGTTTTCATTGGGTTATGAAAACCACCTTTTCAGGAGCCTACGCTGTCCATCAGTTCATCCCATTCTGCCCCTAGCGCCGCTTTGAGGCCACAAATCACCTCAATTCCGGGGTTCGCAGACCCCCTCTCGATGCGCTGTATATGGCGACGATCGACCCCCACCATTTCAGCAAGCTTCTCTTGGGTTAGACCCCTAAGCTGCCGAAGGCGGTTTACATTCTTGCCAAAAGTCAATCTGAGAGCCAAAGCCAAGCATGCATCCTGAGTCGAAGAGGCATTTTTGAGAGCGGACCAATTGTCGCTTTTTCGGCTTGTCTCAACATCCTGCGCCCCTCTAACTGTAACCCGACATGAAGCGTATCAATCTCCTACGAATTCTGTGTGGTGTCATGTTGATCCCAGTTTTGGGTGCATTGGCCTCCGAGCCTACTGCCCACCTCATAGGAAAGCTTCCCGACGGCACCCCGCCACCGCCTCCGCCGCCTAAGCCCGGCTTCATCGCGCCCGCCACTGACGTTCTCACCACCGACACCATTCAGGAAGGCGGACGAACCATCACCGTCCACGAAATCGCCCCCATTGATCTTCCTCCACCTCCCGAGGTCACAGCCCCGGTCGAGTTGACTCCGGCCATGAAGCAAAGGCTTGCCGAACTTCGTGCTCGTCAGCAGAAAATCCACAACCTCGCTCTCGGTGCCACGGTATATCGCGACAAGGACCAGCCCACTCGCACGCTCGTCCGCTACTGGTCGAGGGAAGACGACCAATTCAACCCCATCACGTTCTGGTCCTCTGCCGACTTCTCTCTCCTCGCTGGCATTCCCGGCTTCATTGCCTCGGACGGTCGTAAATGCAACATGATGATCGCCTGGGGCATCCAGGATCATCAGCGCAGTGTCGCCCGTCTTGCCAAACTCGGGCGCACCTACTCCCCGCCGGTCATTCCCGAGTTTCCCGATGGAAAGGCCACGTTTGTCATCACCTCCGGCACCCCGAGCGAAACCGCCCTTGCCGACATCCAGTCTCTTCACGACCTTTACAACAACGAGCACGACAAGCTCCAAGCCGCCTATCAAGGACGCCAGCAAGCCCGACTCGCCCGCGAAGCCGAGCTCAGAGCCAATCCACCTCAGCCCAAGGATATCATCCTCAGCCACTGGCGCGTCCAGCCCGCCGCCAAACCAGAGAACGAAGGAGGTGCCCGATGAAAACATTCTCCAAGCGCTCCTTCCTGCCCATCCTCTCTGGATTCCTGATTCTGATCTCTGGCGTCTCCACTACCCACGCCATCATCGACACCAACGACAACGGCCTGAGCGATCTTTGGGAAAAGACTTTCAACAACGGTGCGCTTTTCACCTCCGGCATCACCGCCCAGCAGGACTCCGACAGCGATGGTTGGACAAATGAAAAGGAAGCTGCCGCAGGCACCAACCCCTTTATAGCGAATCCACCCGAAGGCATTATTCAGCCTCAAACCGAGCGCATCCCGGCCACCTACCTTGGAGTCGATTCCAACGGCGACCCCGCCATCCTCACCCCTGAGACCCAAACGGTCACGTGGCCCACGCGCGTAGGGAAGAAATACACCCTACAATTCTCTCCTAACCTCCAGTCCGGCACTTGGCTCGATGTTGGCGCGCCCATTCTCGGTGAAGGCACTGACATCACCATCGCCAACGTCCTCACCCAGCCGGACGGCACCGTTCCTGAAAAGCTATTCTGGCGGGTGGTCGCAACTGACGTGGATACCGACAACGACGGTCTCACCAATGCCGAAGAACACCAACTCGGCACCAATCCCAACGCCGCCGACAGCGACGGAGACAGCCTCAACGACAAAGCCGAGTATCTCGCAGGCACCAATCCACTCTCCACTGACAGCGACCTCGACGGCCTAGCCGACAACGTCGATTCTACTCCACTCGCGAATAATGCCGAAGCAGATCCAGATGGAGCAGGGCTTGATCCCAGTCTAGAGACCAATCTGATCGGTCGCTGGGACTTCGAGAAAATTGCCGCCGGTGGTGGCCTCGAATCCACTCCCGCCAGTGTCGGAGCCTTCGACATTGCCAACACCAATGCCTCTTGGGACGGCATCAATAACTGGGCCAACGAAGTCAAAGGCATGCCTTGGGCCGCTGTCCATTTCACTCAGCCTGGAGCGTATGGAAAACTGCCAGCCAGCCGCTTCCATCTCAAGAGCACCGAAACCTGGGCGATGTGGATCAGGTTTCCCGCCTCCGCCCTCGACAACTCCAATGCCAAACGAACTCTGTTCAGTCTCGGCAAATACCTTACCGCCAGCGACAACAGCCGCTTGCCTGTCCTCCACGCCTACTTTGACGGCACTGGTACCACCAGCACCCTTAATCTGGAAACCTACTGGATCGGCAGCAATTTCCCGCGAACCTCACTGGCCTCTTGGCCAATTCCAGCCAATCTCGACGATGGAAACTGGCATCACCTCGCCGTTACGTTTGGTTCCGGTCTCTATGAACTGTATTTCGACGGCGTTCGAACCAACTTCACAACCTCCAATCCCCTCACCATCAACCTCGTTCAGACCGGCTCGACTCCCTATGCCCTCGTCGGTCGTTACATCAACAGCCCACCTCCTGGCTATGAAACCCTCGGAGCCTCGCTGGATCGGCTTCGTGTCTATCAATCCCGCCTTCCTGTAGCCTCCATTCTTGCCCTCTACAATCAGGACATTGATCGCGACGGACTCTTTGATCGCATCGAACAACTCGGTCGCATGTGGCGGGATACCAACGGCAACTGCGTTCGTGAAGCCATAGAAACTTACTACCCCGTCAACCCTTTCCGCTGGGTCGCCAACGGCACCGACACCGAAGGAGACGGTCGAACGGATCATCAGGAACAAACCGATGGGACCAGCCTCACGAACCCCGACACCGATGGCGACCTCATGCCAGACGGCTGGGAAGCGGATCACGGCCTCAACAATAAGAACCCTTCCGACGCTAACCTCGACCCCGATGGTGATGGCCTCTCCAACCTTGACGAATATCGGCACGTCACCAATCCCCGCGCTGCAGACTCCGACGGCGACGGCACCAACGATGGGCTCGAAGTCAAAGGCCCCGACGGCAATGCGAACACCGATGACGGAAGCGACCCTGCGGACAACCGCGATGGAGGGCAGCCAGTCCCTCCTGAGGAAAAAATTGCCCTATTGCTGGGAGTTGGCGACCAAAGCAGCAGCCACTCCGAGGACTACGTCATGAACGTTTTCAGAATCGACCCGGCATCCGGCAACGAACAGCGCATCTACACACTCCGCAGCGGCGGCTTCGGTCAATACAAGGAAGAAACCAAATCCTTCCGCCGTGAAGACACCCTCACCTTCCAAATCGACTGGCAAGGCAGCAGCCTCAATACCAGCGCCAGCGGTCCCAACGAAGGCCCCGATTATGACTACACGTTCAAGGTTCAGCAACAGGGCGGGGATTATGCCGTCCGAGTTGTCCCCTACTACGATCCCGACCTGAAAACCACTTTTCCAGGAGTCAGTCTTCTTGGACAGAAGACTAACGTAACCGACTTCCTGATCAGCACGGAATCGAAGCGGGCACTCGTTCAAACCGTAAAGATCGATCTCGCCATGGACACCAACATGAACGGCATCATTGAAAGCCTTCCGGACGGTGCAACAAATCTGGCCCTCACTCCAGCTGGTAGCACCGCCGACCGGGAACTCTTCAAGGCAAAGCCAGACTACGCCGTCGTCATTGACGTTAACAACAACAATACTGACGCCGCGAATGCCAGTTCGCCCACCAAATCCCAAGCCGATCATGCCAACAACCGAATCGATACTCAGGAAGATCGGAATGAAATCGACGATCCCAGCAAAACGACCACGGGACACGCATATGGGCGTCTCCGGATATGGGCGAACCCCATGCTTGACTACGGCATGAGTTGGCGAGGAGGTTCCGGGCAGTTGGACCTTCGCCTCATGATTGTGGAACCTGGCGGAGATCAAGTTATCCGCGTTTACGATTGGCAGAATCACGAGCCAGGGAAAGACAAGCCTGAAGCCCTCCTGCACCCTGGAAAGAATTCAGTGAATCTCTCCGCAGACCGCTTCTTCAAGGAGGAGCGCTTCGGTGGAAACAGCGAACCGAAAAACTGGTATCAAGACCTCGCAGTGGAAGGTCTCACCTACGGACAAGTCACCCTCCGACTCGAAGTCGTGGAGCCATATAACGGCAACAACGTCGTCGCCAGTGATGAAGTGAAAGTCACTGTCAATGTCGATCAGTTTGTCCGGACCGGAGCCGACCTCGCAAGCAAGAAAGACGCCATTCCCCTACGCGGTGAGGGGATGGCTCCCCACTTCAGCGGCATTTTTGATCTCAATGCAGCCGGAACCAATTCCGAGTCTCGAGCCGTGCGTGGCCGGATTGTAGCAAGAGTCCCCAGCGCCAATATCGGCGGCTGGGCGACGCAGTTGACGCCTATGCGGGGGCGAAACCTGAGGAAAAAGTCTGACAAAAACCTTAACAACAGTTCGGGCCAAAGCCTATGGGTCGGACTGAGGCGGCAGAATGGAGCGGAACTCCAATGGGTTCAATGCGGGTTAAGATGGTTTGAAGAATCTGAATTTCAAACAGGCACGCCTCCATTTGCCTATCTCGAAGTCGGCGCCTTTTTGCCACTTGGGAAAAGCTTCAATAGACAGCTCGCATCACCAGGCGATGGAGCTGGAAGTGACGGTGGTCCGGTGGAAGCCAATTCGCGACCTCTCCAAGGCTGGGAGAGTGAGCGACTGGTATTGGATTTCATTTTGTATAAATACCCTGTTCAAACCGATTCTGAAACAGGAGCGGACACGCAAACTTCACCATGGAGAGTCATTTTTAAGGATGGCCGTGACGGAAAAAACGCTGCGGATGCCGCCAACTACATCCTAATGCGTCATGGTTTTACAGCCCCTCAAGCTACCGGAGTCAACGCCCAGTTTGAAGCCGCATACAAGGCGCAGAAGCTAATAACTCTCGATGCAAAGCATGAGACTAATCTGAGCATCGCCTTTGCCCCAGGCCTCAGTGGCGCAAAAGGGGAGGTGGCAAATCTCATGTCCGCTAGCTTTATGGCGAGCGGCGTGAGCCCGAGCAGCTCTCCGTCCGAAAGCAACCCTGCGAATCTCTGGAATTGGTTGGATACTGCATGGGCGTGGAATGCCCTCAGTGTTCCTGCCAGCAATGTCAGAATCGAGGCTCGCAGTGGCGAACGGAATGGGACCGGTGCTGCGGTAGGCACTACCCCACACCCCTACTGGCGTGTTCAGGGGCAGGCTAACGGATTTCAGATTTGGGACACGCGTGCATTCGGGTTTGGTGCGACCAACTAACGACAGATGAAAACAAAAAGATATTTTGGAGTGGTAGTCGGCATCCTCCTAATTCTAGGGCTGGCATTCTTTGTTTGGTCGCGCTTGGCGAACGCGCTGACCAAGGTCGATCCCTCTCCGAGGGACCCTGTTCCCCGCACACCTCGTTCCGGTTTACAGGTCAGGACTTCGGATCACTTGGCAGAATCAGGAATACTCGACTTACCCGAGGCAGGGAAGATCGTGTATGCCAAACATCGAGTGATCCGCGTGGCGGAGCTAATAAAACGCCTAAATGACGATAACGTATACCGTCAGTTCATGAACACCTCTCCGAATGTGACTATTGATGCATATGAAGACAATAAAGGAAATTTGGTCTTCATGGAGCACAATCGTGGTCACTATCGCTCTAAGGGAAGAGATGCTGAAGCGATTCAAATGATCAAGAACTCAGGCGTCATCATTGGCGAATCTGTTAATTCCAAGTTTCGCCTGGATGATGATGAATTCGTGAAGAGTTTACTAAATGAATTTTTGAATCGCGGCTATTTGACATCTGAAGCTTCCTCTCAATATCCTGAGCACATTGTTGAATTTACACTTTGGCCCGTCTCTGTCAAATTTTCTGATTCTTACAAAGGAAAAGAACCTAAGGGCGTTGAATTTCAATCGATCATGATCCGGAAGAGCGCGGGGATCCCAAATGACTATTTGTATGACGAGCCATATCGCCCTGATCAACTTTATCTCAGGAGATGGCAGGTGCACTATTATCAAAAGGGTAATTCCACCCAAGAAGGTAATTTAACTGGATGCGCCGCGCAGGCGCTCGTCGAGCCAAGATTGGATCTGCCGGCCGTTGAATCGGGGAGCAATAAGTAATTCTTACCTTGAAAAAGCGTCTTTTGGCGCACAAACAACCGTTCCAGTCGGGAAAAGCCACTAGAGCTGCCCCTCAATCCGATAGCAAATTCGATTCGCGGATGCGCAGATTGTTGACCTGACGCGGTGGTCTGTGGTCCGCTTCAGCCCGTCAATGGATTCCGTCAACATCGTCTGCATGAAATGGGGCACCCGCTACCCGGCGCCCTACGTCAACATCCTCTTCCGCTCCCTCCAGCGGCACCTGAAGCGGCCGTTCCGGTTCCTCTGCATCACCGACGACACCACCGACCTGCTGCCCGGCATCGACACCTGCGGCTTCCCGTCGAATCCCGGCATCAAGCAGGCCAGCTGGCCAAATGTGTTCATGAAACTCCTGATCACACAGGACGGTTTCGCCAACCTTCTAGGCCCGACCATGTTCCTCGATCTCGACCTCGTGGTGCTCGAGGACGTCGATTGCTTCTTCGACTACGAGCCCGGGAAAAACTGCATCATCCACAACTGGATCGAGGCCCGGAAAGAGATCTTCCGCGGCCGCCCGGACATCGGCAACTCGTCCATTTTCCGCTTCGACGCCGGCAGGTCCGACTACATCTATCAGACCTTCATCCGTGAGATGTCGAATGCCGACGACCGCTCGAAGTTCCAGACCGAGCAAGCCTTCCTGACTTATGCGATGAAGGAGAAATGCTGGTGGCCGGACAAGTGGGTGGCCTCGTTCAAGCGCCACTGCCGCCCGGTGTTTCCGCTCAATCTCATCGTCGCGCCGAAGAAACCAAAGGGCGCGAAGTTCCTCGTTTTCCACGGTCATCCCGATCCCGTCGATGCCGGTGAAGGCCATCGCGGCAAGCGCATCCACCACCGCCTGCTCCCGGCTCCGTGGGTGGCAGAACACTGGAAACTATGAACACCGTAGAGACGCCGATCCAGCCACGCGGGAAACCATTACTCCGCGCGCTCGGTCGCTTCTCGCTGCGGCTCGCACTGGTCCTGGCCAGCCTGTGGATGTTCGGGGCCATCCATTTCAACGGCCCCTTCTCCGGCAGCGCGAACACCGTGCTCGGCGCTTTGTGGCTGGCCGCCTCATTTGTCGCCGCGACTCGTGGCTGGAAGATCCGATGGCGCTGGCTGCCCTGGACCCTTGTCTGGCTGATCGCGTGGCTTCCCTGGCTGATGATCCGGCCTTCAAATGATCGCAAGTGGGATGTGGACTACGCCCGCACACCCTCGGCAGCCGTGGAGGGCGACCTGGTGACGTTCACCAATTTCCGGAATTTCGACTACACCCTCGATGGCAAGGTCACCGAGCGCTGGGAGACCCGGCAGGTGCATCTTTCGAAGCTCAAGGGAGTTGATCTTTTCCTCAACTACTGGGGCTCCGAGCTCATCGCACATCCGATCTTCAGCTTCGACTTCGGCGACGAGGGCCACATCGCCTTTTCCATCGAGACGCGTCGCGAGAAAGGCGAGACCTACACCGCGCTGGGCGGTCTCTACAAACTTTACGAGCTCACTTATCTCGTTGGCGACGAGCGTGACTTCATCCGCGTCCGCACCAACGTCCGCTCCGGCGAGGATTGTTATCTGTTCCGCATGGCCGTGAAGCCCGAGAACGCAAGGCTTCGCTTCATGGAATACCTCGAGGCCCTCAACAGATTGCACGACCGCCCGCAGTTCTACAACGTCATCACCGCCAACTGCACCACCGCCATCCGCAGCCACAGCGCGACGAAGAATACCTTCCCCTTCGACTGGCGGTTGATCATCAATGGCAAGCTCGATGAACTCATCGAGGAACGCGGGCTCTTCGCTGCGAAGGACCTGCCGCTCGCCGAACTCAAGAAGCGAGGCCACATCGATGACCGCTCGCTGCCCGTCCATGACGACCCCGCCTTCTCGGAAAAAATCCGCGCGGACGTGCCGGGATTCTGACTCGACCCCTCATCACGTGATGATTATCCAGCAGCCCGTGAAAGCGCAGTTTGCCCCCCGAATCATCCTTTCCGCATGTTTTGCCGCACTCTCGCTGTCCAGTCACGTGATGGCTGGATGCTCGATGGAGGAAGGCGATTCCGAGGCCTTTGACGAAAGCCGGTCGGTCGCCGAAGTCGAGGTCGTCTCAGTCGATCCTTTTGAGTCCCAGGACGGAACGATCCAGACACGAATCACCTTGAGGACCGTGGAACGATTCAAGGGCGACGTGCCGGACCGGGTCATGATCACCACACCAGGGGGAGAGCTCAACGGGCGAAGGGATTTCCGCTCGGATTCACTTCCTCTTGAACTGGGGAAATCCTACGTGCTGCTTCTGAATCAGGCCGAGAACGGCACTTGGTCGGCTCGTCCGCATCGCGCCTATCGGGCCATCGCCAGGCGGGGTAATGCCGGGAAATTCTTCCGCAATCATGCCCGGGGAGCCCGTCCGGAACTGATCCCGGCCTCCGCTCCGGAAGTCGGAACCGCCGAGGGGAATGCAGGAGTTCCGTCGTCCGTCGTCACTCCCACCGGATACTCCGAGACCAACAACCAGCCGACCCGTTTCGTCACCTGCGACGGAGATGAGCCAATCCCCTATCTCATCGACATCGATCCCACCAAGCTCCCGACCGGCATGAATCAGGCTGGAGCCGTGGCGGCTGTGGCGGAAGCCCTGAATGCCTGGGCCGGTTCGTCATCGCTGAAATTCAGATACGACGGCACGGTTTCCTTTGGCCTCGCCTCCAGCGCCATCACCACCCAGGACCGGAGGCTGAGGATCCAGCTTCACGACAACTACAACATCATCAACACCAATGGCGTCCTCGGCATCGGTGGGGGCAGCTTCACCGTCGGTAGCACCACCCTCACCGGTGGAAGGGTCGGCACCCAGGGATTCCAGGAACGCCTTTACGGCTATGTGGTGATCGAGAGCACGACGAACAATTCGTTCCTGCTCAACACCAACAATTTCAAGCGGGTGCTGACCCATGAGATCGGCCACTCGCTGGGACTCGAGCACTCGTCCAACAA
>JAIYDT010000404.1 GCA_027487355.1 Verrucomicrobiaceae bacterium | reverse complement strand
TTCGTTGACGCTTGATCAGACCGGATTCGCTCCCGCTGGCGGTGGCCGGATCACCGCCCAGATCCGGCCAGCCGGCCAGCCGAATGCCTATCTCCAGCGTGAACGGGGAGAGTCTCTAGGCCGCTCGATCACGGTTGTTTCCCGTGGAGTCAAGCAGCAGGTCGCCGAGCGCATGATCAGCAGCGCGCAGGGAATCCTCGGCTGGGATGAAGGTTCGATCGATGTACGGGATCAAGGTCCGGGAAGCGGGATCTGCATCCTCGTCGGCCAGACATTCGAATCGGGAATGGAACTATGCTCCGCCTTCGGTGAAATGGGGACCATGGCGGAAGCGGTTGGCACACGGGCGGCGAAAGCGATGCGGGACTTCATCGGCTGTGGTGCTCCGGTCGGTCGCCATCTGGCGGATCAGTTGCTGCTTCCAATGGCCCTGGCGGGCTCCGGGGAATTCAGGACCATGTCGCCGGATCGACACGTGCCGACAAACATCGCGGTGATTGAACGCTTCCTTCCGGTGGCATTCACGATCACCGAAGACGTTCGAGGCACCCGGATCATCGGCTGTGGGCCCCGCTGATTTTACAGTGTCTTTACGGACGGGTGGCAGGTGGGGGATCAGGCTTTGCTTGCCATGAAACTCCTGCCACTCCTTTGCTGCCTGCCGTTCGGATCCGTCCTCGCTGCGGATCCGATTCCAAATCCGAAGATCGACTACGTTGGTTTCACTGCCTTGGCGGCCGATCTGGAGAAGACCCGCGAGGCGAATCGGGTCAGCGAGGACGAGTTCATCCGGCTGTCAAAGGAACCCGGCACCGTGGTCCTCGATGCCCGCAGCAAGGACCGCTTCGAGGCCCTGCACATCAAGGGCGCGGTCCATCTGGCCTTCACCGATTTCACCGAACCCGCGTTGCGGAAACTGATTCCGGACACCGCCACGCGGATCCTGATCTACTGCAACAACAACTTTGAGAACGAGCCTGTCAACTTCGCCAGCAAGGGCTTCAAGGTCGCGCTGAACATCCAGACCTTCATCAACCTCCACGCTTATGGATACAAGAACGTCAAAGAGCTGGGGCCGCTGCTGGATGTGAAGAAAACGAAGATCGAGTTTGTGGGAACGGATATTCCCAAATCCTAAATTCGAAATCTGAAATTCGAAACGTAGAGATGAGTGCAGATGATTCGGAACCACGAATGAACACGAATGAACACGAATATGGCTCGGTCAATCGACACGTTGATCCGTTGCCCTCATGCATTTGAAATTGGCGTCCATTAGTGTCCATTCGCGGTTCTTTTTTGTTTCAACATAAGCTTCTTCCGTTTTGAATTTAGTGCTTAGAATTTCGAGCTTTCTCCCATCATGAGCGACATCACCATCCTTGTCATCGAAGACGATCCGGCGGTTCGTCGCGGGGTCGTGGATGTGCTGGAGTATGCCGGGTATCGCACGCTGGAGGCGGCGGAAGGACATACCGGGATGGAGCTGGCGCTGAAGGCGAATTACCGGCTGCTGCTGCTGGATCTGGTGATGCCGGGGCCCTCGGGCTTCGACATTCTCCAGGCGATCAAGCGCAAGCGCCCTGGCCAGGCGGTGATCATCCTTTCGGCCCGCGGTGAGGAGAACGACCGTGTGCGCGGCCTCACCACCGGGGCGGATGATTACGTGGTGAAACCCTTCAGCATGAAGGAACTGCTGGCCCGCGTGGACGCGGTGCTGCGGAGGACTTGCGAGCGTGCCGCGCCATCGGATGAAAGGCCGGTGCCGGGAGGAACGGCGGATTTCAAGGAGCGGGTCATTCGTTTCGAGGACGGCAGGAGGGAGGAACTTTCGGAACGCGAGGCCGAGCTGCTGCGTTACCTGATCGACTCCCAGGGCCGCATCGTTTCCCGCGAGGAAATCCTGCGTCACCTGTGGGGGCTGGATCCGGATCGCACGGAAACGCGGACAATCGACATGCACGTCATGCATCTGCGCACGAAGCTCGGCGACAAGGACCAGCGGCTCATCGCGACGGTGCGGGGCAAGGGCTATCAGTTTCTAACAGAGGTGTCGGCATGAGGGCATCGCGCGGGTTCTGCATCTGGTCGGCCCTCGCGCTTTGCGGCGTGATGGTGCTGGGCGCAATGATGTGGTTGACGCGCAGCGTGCTGGCGTCCGAGCGGGATCGTGCGATGGCCGAGTCACGGGCGGATCTTGAGGAGAGGACACGTCTCTCCTTGTGGCGCATGGATGCGGTGGGCGCGGCGATTCTGTTAGGGGAGAACCAGCGGCCGCCGGCGTTTTATGCGATGGAGTCCGACCCGTTCGAGCCGGGTTACGGGGACCCGATGGTGAAGCTTCATTTCGAGATCAGGCAGGATGGCCGACTGCGCTCGCCGGAAGTCGGGATGGGGTCGGGTCTTCCCCCGGAGGCGAGGGCGGAAGGGGTCGGGAGACTCAGGGACCTGCAGGCGCTTTTGTCCTCGAATCCGGTGCCAGGTGATGAACTCAAGCTGCTCAGCTGTGCGGTCGAGATCGGCGAGAATGCGTGGCAGGCCGTTTCGAAGAATGCCGCGGAGGCGAAGAACTCGAACAACGGCCTGCGCATGAAGCAAAGTGCTTCGTCGAACCGGGGCGACCTCAGCTATCAGACGAATTTCAATGAGGTGGAGAAGGCCCAGCGGGCGAAGGCGGTCGGGCAGTCCTTCGAGAATGGCAGCAACTCCATTCCGCAGCAGCAGGCGATTCAGGTGGATCGCCCACAATCAACCGGCGGACGGGTGATCGGCGAAATCGGACCGATGCGGGCGGTCTGGATCGGCGGTGAACTCTTCCTGCTGCGTCAGTTGACGAGCGTGTTGCCGGAAGGCCAGCAGAAGGATGGCTCGTCGGTTGAGAAGGGCATCCAGGGAGTTTGGCTGAATGCGACCGAGCTGAGGAGGCGTCTGCTTGCCGAGGTGGTGGACGATCTGCTGCCCAATGCCTCATTGGCCACCTTGCCTGGTGGATCCGATCCGCTGGCGCTGGTGTCCTTTCCACTTCTGTTAGAGAGAAACGAATCGATCGCGATGGCGGCGGCACCGATGAGCGTGCCCCTGCTCGTTGGCTGGGCGGCGGTGATCGTGGCGCTGGTCACCGCCTCGATGCTGGTGCGCGGAGTGATGCGGCTCAGTGAGCGTCGCGCTTCCTTCGTCTCCGCTGTGACGCATGAACTTCGCACGCCTCTCACAACCTTCCGGCTATACTCCGACATGCTGCAAAGCGGCGCGGTGAAGGAAGAGAAGCGCGGCACTTATCTCAGTGTGCTTTCACGCGAGGCGGATCGACTTTCCCATCTGGTGGAAAACGTGCTGGCCTTCTCGCAGATCGAGCGCGGCAGTGCCCGCTCGGCGGTGCGGGTGACGACGGCGGCGGAGTTGCTCGAACCGATGCGGGAGCGCTTCGAGTCGCGGCTTTCCACGGCGGGCATGAGCCTTGCCATGGATCTAACCGTGGATGCCGCCCAACGTCCCATGAAGGTCGATGCGGCGGCGGTGGAGCACATCCTTTTCAACCTCATCGACAACGCGGCGAAGTATGCCTCGTCAGGCCAGCCGCCGGTGGTGGTGATCCGCATCGTGCAGTCAGACCGTCGGATCGGGATCGAAGTCGCGGACCACGGACCGGGCATCGCGCCCGGGGAATGCAGGAGGATTTTCCAGGCCTTCCACAAGTCCGCGCACGAGGCGGCGGAGACCAAGCCGGGAGTCGGGCTGGGGCTGGCACTTTCACGACGCCTCGCGAGATCGCTGGGCGGGGAGCTGAGCTGTGAATCGAGGGAAACTGGCGCGTGCTTCGTGCTTTCGATCCCTGAGGAAAAGCCCTGACCCGCTCACTCGGTGAGCCGCATGTCGAGCATCTGCTCGTAGCGCTTGATGTATTCGGCGGCGGTGGCCTCGTGATTGAAACGGGCGGAGGATTCGCGCATCACGCGGGCGAGCTGCTTCTCGCGTTCGGCATTGGGCAGGCGGTGGAAGCGCATGGCTTCATCGACCGTCCACTTGAGTCCGTCGGCGTTGAAATACTTGAAGAGGAAGCCGTTGCCGCGGTTGTTGGCGATGTCCATCGGATCGACCGTGTCGTGCAGGCCGCCGGTGTCGTGGCAGAGGGTGAGGCCACCGTATTTCGGAGCGATCATCTGCGGCAGGCCGCAGGGCTCGAAGGACGAGGGCATGAAGATGAAATCGCTGGCGGCGTAGGCGAGGTGGGAGAGCTCCTCGGAGAAATCGCGGATCGCCACGCGGTCGTGCAAACCGTGCTGATCGACGATGTGGTGGAAGTGTTTCTGGAAGGAGCCGTTGGCCACCACCGCGACCTGGAGGCCCTCGTGGGCGTAGTCGCTGACAATGCGGTAGAGGATGTCTGTTAGAAGCTGGCAGCCCTTCTGGACGGGATCGAGCCGGGAGGGCCAGAAGAACAGCGGGGCCTCGGGATCGACGAGCAGGCCGACGCGTTCCTGGAAGCGCTTCTTGTTGGTGCGCTTTCCGGCCATGAGGGTCTCCACGGTGTAGTGGTCCTTGAGGTAGGGATCATTCTCCGGGTCGAATTCGGCGTCCGGGGCATTGAGGATGCCGGTGGCGCAGCCGGCGTGGGCCTTGGCCCAGAGTTCATGGCGGATGTGACCCGGGATGTGCTGGTGGCAACCGTCGATGACCTCGCTGAGGAACTTCGGGCTGACGGTGTTGACGTGGTCGGCTGCGAAGATCCCACTGGCGAGCAGATCCACCGCGTTCTGGGCCCGTGTTTCCTCGTAGGAACCGGGTGGCCGCTGGTAGTAGAGATACTGCCAGAAATCGGCGGCATCGATCCCGCGGTCCTCGATTTGCGCCAGGGTGAGCCGTTCAGTGTGGATGTTGTGGACGGTGAAAAGCGAGGGGATGCCGTGGCGTTTCGCGGCGGCGGGGATCAGGCCGGTCATCCAGTCGTTGCAGTGGATGAGGTCGGGTCGGACCTGGGGGATCGTGTGGTTGATCACCTCGCGCTGGAAGGCCAGCGAGATCAGGGTATTCTCCGTGCCATAGACGCTGGAGCGATGGTAGAACACGCGGTCCTCGGCGAGGTGGATCCGCTGCTCGGGGAGCGAGCGGGCCACCTTTTCATACTCCAGCTCGAAGACGCTGGCGACATCGAGGTGGAACATCCGGCGGTAGTTGGGCAGGGCCACGTGGACATCCGCGCCCTGGTCGTAGAGGGCCTTCACCAGCGAGGCGGAAACGTCGGCCAACCCTCCAGCCTTGGCCGACATCCGCTGGGTCAGGTTGCCCATGCCGTCGGGCAGATAGGTGATCTCCGGCGTGACGACCAGGATTCTGGGCTTATGGAGGGGATTGCGTGGCACGGACGGATTGAGATTTCCCTCATGCCTAAGCGTTTTGTCAACCGAGGGCAAGGGGGCTTGGAAAGAAATCTCGGGTCGTGGATTCCTGGGTGCCGGGTGAGCGGTGATCCGTGATCGGTAAAGAGGGCGGTTTCGAATTTAGGGCTTGGGATTTGGTGCTTCTCGTCTGTTGGATATGGGGATGAAGACACTTTTCGCACTTCTGCTGGCGGTTCCCGGCCTTTCCCTTGCCCAGGAGTCGATCGAACGCCTCGATCCCGCGCTTGACGCGATCCTGGCCACCGACGTGAAGATCGAAACGCTTTGCCAGGGCTTCGACTGGGTCGAGGGCCCGGTCTGGGATGCGTCGGGCAAGCGACTGCTGTTCTCGGATGTCCCGCGCAACACGATCTACCAGTGGAAGGAGGGCGACAAGGAGGCGGCCGTGTTCATGAAACCCTCCGGCTACACCGGCGTGGCCGACTACAGCAAGGAGCCGGGCTCGAACGGCCTCGCGATCGACGCCAAGGGCCGGCTGTTCTGCTGTGAGCATGGCGACCGTCGCGTCTCCATCATGGCGCCCAGGGCCGGAAAGCGGACGCTTGCGGATTCCTTCGACGGTGTGCGTTTCAACTCCCCGAACGACCTCACCCTTCATCCGAACGGCGACGTCTTTTTCACCGATCCGCCCTACGGCCTGCCGGGCGGGGCGCTGAGCCAGGTCCGCGAGTATCCCTATCACGGCGTCTTCCGCGTCACGCCGGAGGGAAAGGTCAGCCTCATCAGTCGCGAGCTTGAAAGGCCGAACGGCATCGCGCTTTCACCGGATGGAAAGACCCTCTACGTCGCCAACTCCCACCAGCCCCGACCGATCCTGATGGCCTTCGCCCTCAAGGAGGACGGCAGCGCCGGGGAAGGTCGCGTCTTTTATGATGCCGGACAACTCAAAGGGCTTGGCGCGCCTGATGGCATGAAGGTCGATGCGAAGGGCAACCTCTTCGCCACCGGACCCGGCGGAGTCCTGATCCTCGATCCCGGCGGGAAACTGTTGGGCCGCGTCCTCTGTACACGCCCCACTGCCAACGTCGCTTTCGGTGAGGGCGGAAAGACCCTTTTCATCACCTCGAAGGACCGGATTCTGCGGGTCGGACTGAAGTAGGCCTGGCGCACTGCTTTCCGGGATGACGGAAAAAATTTCGTGCCCCCGGCGGGCGGGCATGCACGATGGCGGCGTCACGTAGTTTGTCTCAGAATCATGAAAGCATTGGTCAAAGCGAAGGCGGAGCCCGGATTGTGGCTGCAGGAAGTACCGGAACCGGAAGTCGGTCCGATGGATGTGCTCATCAAGGTCCGCAAGACCTCAATCTGCGGCACCGATGTCCACATCTGGAAATGGGACTCCTGGGCCCAGCGCACGATCCCGGTGCCGATGCACGTCGGCCATGAATTTTGCGGCGTCGTCGAGGCCGTCGGCTCCGGCGTGACCGACATCGTCCCCGGCGAAATCGTTTCCGGCGAGGGCCACATCGTTTGCGGCCGCTGCCGCAACTGCCTCGCTGGCCGACGCCACCTCTGCCCGAACACCAAGGGCGTCGGAGTCAACCGTCCGGGTGCCTTCGCGGAGTATCTATCGATCCCCTACACCAACGTCTACAAGGTCGATCCGGCCATCCCGGAGGAAATCGTCTCCACCTTCGATCCCCTCGGCAACGCCGTCCACACCGCGCTTTCGTGGGACCTGGTCGCTGAGGACGTGCTCATCACCGGAGCTGGCCCGATCGGCTGCATGGCGGCGGCCGTCTGCAAGTTCGCCGGCGCGCGGCACGTGGTGGTGACCGACGTGAATCCCTACCGGCTGGAGCTGGCGAAGAAACTCGGAGCCACGCGGGTGGTCGATGTTTCGAAGGAATCGCTCGACGACGTGAAGCAAGAACTCGGCATGAAGGAGGGCTTCGACGTGGCACTGGAAATGTCCGGCCATCCATCGGGCCTGCACGACATCCTCACCCACACCTCCAATGGCGCGAAGGTTTCGCTGCTCGGAATTTTCCCGGAAAAGGTCGCCATCGACTGGGACAAGGTCATCTTCAAGGGCCTGATCCTCAAGGGCATCTACGGTCGGGAAATGTACGAGACTTGGTACAAAATGAGCAGCATGATCCGCGCGGGTCTGGACATTTCGCCGGTGATCACTCACCGATTCCACTACACCGAGTTCGACAAAGGCTTCGAGACGATGATGTCGGGCCAATCGGGCAAGGTGGTGCTGGATTGGACGGTCTAACGGCCGTCCGGTTGCGGACCAGCCCGCGAAACCCCAACCATTCCTCATGTCCTTCCTGCCGAAGCCGTTCGCCCACCCCTACGAGATCGCTCCCGAGTATTCGAAAAGCGCGGTGTATTTCTCCTGCGAGTTCGCGCTCGACCAGAGCTTCAAGATCTACTCGGGCGGCCTCGGCTTCCTGGCAGGCTCCCACATGAAGTCGGCCGCGGCGCTGAAGCAGAACCTGGTCGGCATCGGCATCTGCTGGTCCTACGGCTACTACAACCAGACCCGCGGCGATGACGGCGGGATGGCGGTGCAGTTCCGGCGGAATGAATACACCTTCCTTCAGGACACCGGCATCCGTTTCACCGTCCCGGTGCATGGCCATCCGGTCTGGGTCAAGGCGATGTATCTCCCGGCGGAGGTTTTCTCCACTGTGCCGATGTTTTTCCTCAGCACCGATGTGGAGGAGAATGACGAGCTTTCCCGCGCGATCACCCACCGGCTTTACGACAATGACCCGTTGCGCCGCATCGCGCAGTACATCGTGCTCGGGGCCGGTGGAGCGAGACTGCTGGAGGAACTCGGAGTCGATCCCGAGGTCTGGCATCTCAACGAGGCCCACGGGCTTTCCGCTGCCTTCCGTTTGTACGAGAAATATCGGAGCAAGGAGGAGGTGAATAAGCGCCTCGTCTTCACCACCCACACGCCCGAGGAGGCGGGCAACGAGAAGCACGACTTCAAGCTGCTCCACGACTTCTCGTTCTTCGGTGGCGTGCCGGAAGCCGAGGTCCGCGAGATCACCGGCATCCACGACGCGGTCTTCAATCACTCGCTCGCCGCCCTCCGACTCGCCCGCATCGCGAACGGCGTTTCCAAGCTCCACGGCCAGGTCTCGCGTGACATGTGGAAAAAGTTTCCCGACATCTGCCCGATCACCCACATCACCAACGCCCAGAACAAGAAATACTGGGCGGACCACGGCCTGGAAGCCGCCCGCCAGCGCGGCGACACCGAGCTGCTGGGCAACCGCAAGCGCGAGCTCAAGGAGCGGCTGTTCCGCCTGGTGGCCGATCAGACCGGCAAGCTGTTCCGGCCCGACGTGCTGACCATCGTGTGGGCCCGCCGTTTCGCCGGCTACAAGCGTCCCGACCTGATCGCGCGCGACATCCGCCTGTTCCGCGAACTGATGACGAACACGAAGCGCCCGGTGCAAGTGATCTGGGCCGGAAAGCCCTATCCCTTCGACTTCGGAGCGATCGAGACCTTCAACCACCTCGCCCAACTGACGCGCAACCACCCGAATGCCGCCATCCTCGTCGGCTACGAACTGGAGCTTTCCCGTTTCCTCAAGAACGGCGCCGACATCTGGCTCAACAACCCGGTGGTCACCCGCGAGGCCTCCGGCACCTCCGGCATGACCGCCGCGATGAA
The DNA here is from genome assembly GCA_027487355.1 of Verrucomicrobiaceae bacterium. Lineage (GTDB taxonomy): Bacteria > Verrucomicrobiota > Verrucomicrobiia > Verrucomicrobiales > Akkermansiaceae > Luteolibacter. The sequence goes on along the minus strand of JAIYDT010000404.1, from coordinate 5,427 downwards.
TGGCGCGGTCAACCTTTCCACCGACGACGGCTGGGTCTGCGAATTCGCGAGAAATGGCGAGAACAGCTTCATCATCCCGGCGGCCGACCCGGCGCTTTCTCCGGAATCGCGCGACCGTCACGACCTGCTTGGGTTCTACTCACTCATGGACGAAGCTGTGTTGCCGCTGTACTACGATGACCCGGCCGGATGGTCGAAACTGGTGCTCCAGTCGATGAACGATGTCGTCCCCTTCTTTGATTCCGACCGCATGGCGGCGGAGTATTATCAGAAGATTTATGCCTGAGATTGACCGGCCGCAGACTTGCCGCTGAGGTTGGTCCGTCAGCCATGCCAATCCCCCCCAAACGGCCCAAGATCTCCACTCCCATCTCAGGGTTGTCCCCCATTGAGGAATCCTCCATCTGGGAACCCCTGGAAGCGATCGATCAGCCTGCGCCGGAGCCTGTCGAGGCGGATAAGCGCGAGAAAAAGCTAGCCGAGCTGGTGTCCCCTGCCCGCGACTCGATGGGGGCTGAGGAAATCGCCCTGCGACTCGGCGAGAGACTGGGACCCGGGAAAGTTGACGTGAGCCCCGAGGCGATCGCGGCCCACGCGGGCGACAAGTGGTATGCCCGCCATAATCCCGAGGTGGTTGTTTTCGCCGAATCGACCGCCGATGTTTCCGCGGTCATGTCCTTCGCGCACCGCAACCGGGTCCCGGTGACCACCCGCGGGGCCGGTGTGGGTTACGTGGGCGGCTGCGTGCCGATGAAGGGCGGCATCGTCCTCTCCACCGCGCGGATGAACCGGATTCTGGCGATCGACACCGCCGATGGCGTCGCCGTGGTGCAGCCCGGCGTGATCACCGCCGCCCTTCAAAAGGCGGCCCACGAGGTCGGTTGGGAGTATCCGCCGGATCCCGCCTCGCTCAAGGAGTGCTCGATCGGCGGAAACATCGCCACCAACGCCGGTGGTCCGCGCTGCCTGAAGTACGGGGTGACCCGTAGCTACGTCCTCGGCCTGGAAGTGGTGCTGGTGAACGGCAAGGTCATGCGGGTCGGCGGACGTCTTCACAAGAACAAGACCGGCTTCGACCTCTGCGGGCTCTTCACCGGCTCGGAGGGCATGCTCGGCATCGTGACCGAGGCCACGCTCCGCCTGATTCCCAGGCCCCAGGCCCGTGCCATGCTCGCGGCGATCTTCCCGGATTTTCCCACGGCCGCCGCTGCCGTGCAGTTGGTCCTGAATTCCGGCCATCTGCCGTCCGCACTCGAGATCGCCGACGCCTTCACCCTCGCCGCGGCCCGCAAGCGGCTCGGAGCCGAGGTCTTTGCGGAGGGAAATGCCCACCTCATCGTCGAGATCGATGGCCGGCACGCCGCCGTGATTTCGGAGCTGGAAGAGCTCCACCAGCTCCTGCTGCGCGCCGGGGCGACCTTCATCGACATCGCCCCCGACGAGGAGGCCTGCAATCGCATCTGGCAGCTTCGCCGTGAGTTTTCCTATTCCCTGCGCGACACCGGCCTGACCAAGCTCAATGAGGACATTGTCGTGCCGCGCTCGAAGCTGGTGGACCTGGTCAACTTCGCCCGTACGCTGGAGACCGAGACCGGAATTCCCATCGCCTGCTTCGGCCACGCCGGAGATGGCAACATCCACACCAACCTGATGGTGAAGGATTACGAGGATCCGGAAGTCCGGGTCAAGGCGGACGCCGCACTGGACATCCTGTTCCACTGGGTCCTCGCCAACGGAGGCGCGATCACCGGCGAGCATGGCGTCGGGCTGGCCAAGAAGCCCTGGATCCGTGACGCGCTGGGCGATACCTCCCTCGCCGTCCACCGTTCGATCAAACTCACCCTCGATCCCCACGGCGTCCTCAATCCCGGGAAATTTTTAGACCCATAAGCCCGACGGGGTCGATTGACAGGTTGGCCGCGATCCAGCAGCCTGCCTGACAATGCAAGCGCAACCGACTCATGCCCCCGTGGCCCCGCGCACGAACGTGTTCCAGCTTTCCTGCTGGGTGCTGGCCGTGCTCGCCTTTGTCGAACTGCTGAGCGCCGGCCTCGCGCTAGCCGCCCGCATGGAATCGACGCGCCAAGTCCGGGTGGTGGAACGCGAGGTCACCAAGTTCGTGCCAATGCCGATGGCGGCGGCTGCTGTTGTTCCTGAGGCCACGAAACCTTCCGCCTCCATCGTCGCCAGACCCCCCCAGCCGGAGGAGGCCCCGATACCGGCCCAGGTTCAGGCCCGTCCACTGGCCACCCCGGCCATCGCGGATCCAGTGGTGGAGAAACTGGTCATGGAGGCCCGCAAGGCCCGCGTCGCCGGGGACATGGTGCAGGCCATCACCAAGCTGGAGGAGGCCCATACCCGCGAGCCGAATGATCCGAATGTCGAATACGAGCTCGGCCTTGTCCACGAGGCGATGGAGGTCTTCGAAACTGCCTCCGAGCACTACCAGAACGTCATGAACATGGGTGCCACCAAGGCCGGTGCACTCTATCCCCTGGCCACCGCGAAACTGCGCGATGGCATCAAGGACGCCGCCGACATGCGTGGCCAGCTCTCACTGGGCCGCACCCGGATCTTCAAGGATGTGAACTATGAGGACGGTGAACGCATCGTGCTGACGATCCCGGTTCAGGCCGCGCCCGGGACCACCATCAGCGCCGACGATTTCTTCGTGACCGTCAACTTCTTCGACATCATCCGTGGCAAGGAAATCGTGCCTTCCTCGGAGGAAACCAGCGTCCGTGAATACAAGTGGGTCAGCGGCGCGATCGACTGGGCTGGTGGCGAGGAGTTGCTGCGCGTCACCTATGTCCTCCCGCACCGCGACGTGCAGGACGAGCACCTTTTCGGCCAGCGGGTTTACTACGGACAATCGGTCGAGCTGAACTACAAGAACGAGATGATCGACCTCCAGGCCTGGCCGCGCGACCTCGCCGCCCGCACCCAGAAGCCGGTCCAGACCCAGCCGGGCCTGCCGGATGCGCCGCCGGAGTTTCTCGACAAGGACACCCTTCCTCCCGGTTTCAATCCGGACAACGCGCTGCTTCCCTTGCCGCCCCTGCCGCGGTAATGATTCCCCTTTCAAATGGACCTTTCCTCCGACGACACCCGCCTCGGCGATTACCGACTCAAGGAACTTCTCGAAGAAGGCCCGATCACCCGGACCTGGCTGGCCGAGCAGATCGCCGTCCGCCGGGATGTGCTGATCGATGAGCTTCGGCCGGAAATGGCAGAGCACCGCGCCTCGTTTCTCGCCGACATCCGGGCCAAGGCCGCCGTGGACCATCCGCTGATCGGATCGGTGTATGAGGCGGTGGCGGATGCCGAGCACTGCTTCTTCGCCCGCGAACGCCTGCCCGGTGCCACGATCGGGGAAAGGCTCCGCGCCGGAGCGAGCTTGAAGCCTTTGATGGTCGCCCACGTCCTGCGGCGCGTGGCCGAGGCCCAGCTTCATCTCGAAAGCCGCGGCCAGGACTGCGCGGCCCTGGATCCGGACGACATCCATTTGGAGGAAAACGGGGTGATCCGCCTCGTCAATCTCGCCCTCGCCGGGCAACGCTCACCTCAACGCAGCCAGCAGGACGTGCTCGCCCTCGGCAGCAGCCTGGTGCCCTTGATCGGGGATTCCCTGCCCGGTGCCACCCGCACGCTGACGCTCCTCGCCTGGATGCGCGGCGAGGGTGTGGCCGAGCCGGTGAGCTGGGAGCAGATCCACGTCTATGCCGGCCAGATCGAGCAGCAGCTTTCCGAGACCGCCCAACCGCTGGCCCCGCCGACCGCCAGCGTCGCGGATGCGAAAAAGCCACCGATCGCGCTGATTGGTGGCATCGCCGCCGTGGTGCTCGTCGGAATCGGCATCGGCCTGATGAGCCTGAAGCCAGGCCAGCCGTCCATCCCGCCGGCAAAGCCGCTGCCCGAAGCTGTGTTGATCCCAGCCGGAAGCCACCCCACGCCCGAAGGCCAGATGATCCAGCAGCGGGCCTTCCGGCTTTCCGCCCACGAGGTCACCATCGGCCAGTACGCGGAATTTCTCGAAACCCTCGGCATGCTGGCCCGCGATCAGCGCGAGCGGACCTTTGACGAGGAATCCCAGCCCCCCACCAAGCCCGGCCACGAGCCGATCGACTGGGCCAATCTTTACGCCGCCGCGAAATCGAACGGCGTCTGGATGGGTCAGCCCGTCACGCTCGACTCGCCCGTCGTCGGCGTGGACTGGTGGGACGCCATGGCCTTCTGCGGCTGGAAACAGGGCCGCCTTCCGACCCAGGAGGAGTGGTATGCCGCGCTGCGCCAGCAGCTGGAGCAACCGTCCGGCATCAAGCCCTCCAAATGGCTGCCCGTCACGGCGGAAACCCCGGACCGCACCCCGGTCGGCCTGCTCGGCATGGCCGGTTCGGTGGCCGAATGGACCCGCCGCCCCGGCACCAATCCCGCCAATCCGCTCGGCCAGAAACTCTGGGTCATCATCGGCGGCTCCTACCTGAAGCCCGCCAACGGCGCCCTCGCCCGCGAATGGACCGAAGACCGATCCCTGCGCCGCCCAGACCTGGGCTTCCGCCTGGCCACGGATGCGCGGTGAGCGGAGAATGGAGTTGCGACATTCCTGTCGCAACAACCCGAGGCATTCTCGCGACAGAAATGTCGCGACTCCTACTTCACCGCACGCGCCTTCTCCCCTTCCCAAAGGGTAAACGTCCCAGGCCTCAGCTTCGCCGGATTCCTGCGGACATATCGGACCGCATTTGCGAAATGCTCGCCGTCCCGGATCATCGTGTCCCGGTAGTTCTTCTGCCAGATGCGGCCGTGGCCCATCTTCCGGGCACTCACGCCCTTCCATGCCTGGATCAGTTTCTCCATGGGGGCCAGCGGGGTGAAAATCAAATGCACGTGGTTTGGCATGATCACCCAGGCATGATGCTCCACCTTTCGACCTTGTTGGGCCATCAGGGCCTCTTCGAGGAAGATCCGGTTTCCGGGTTCCTTCAGCAAACAGGACCCGGCCCCCTGGTCCAGCAGTTCCTCCAGATGGCCGATGAATCGCCTCTGATACTCTCTTTCCTCCGCCGGGGTCCAGGGCTTCGGATGGACCTCCAGCCAAGTATCCCGCTGCTCACGCCAGAGACGGAGCTTGGCAGTCGGCAGCGAGTCTGCCAACCGGAAGGTGACGAACTGCATGGCATCTCCCTGTTGCCAATGTGGCAGCTCCTGCCCGTGCTTCCGGATCTCTTGAAATGGATCGAGATAACTCATGGGAAACGCTTGAATGGAGTTGTGACATTCCTGTCGCAACAAATTCTCTGCTTGTCGCGACAAGAATGTCGCGACTCCTAAACGCGGAGGCTGGCCTTGATGATGAATACGATCAAGAGTCCAAAGACAGCCCTCAACCAGCTCATCAAGATGAATCCTAGCCCCTTGTGTGAAGAC
>JAIYDT010000268.1 GCA_027487355.1 Verrucomicrobiaceae bacterium | reverse complement strand
CTAACAGCTCTGTCCCCTCTGCTCCAGGCGGCGGAGAAGCCGATGAACATCCTCGTCCTCTTCGCGGATGACTGGCGCTACACCACGCTCGGCTGCGCAGGGAATCCGATCGTCAAGACTCCGCAGCTCGACAAGCTCGCCACCCAGGGCACGCGTTTCACGCACGCCTGCGTCACCACTTCGATCTGTGGAGTCAGCCGCGCCTCGCTCTTTACCGGCCAGTGGATGTCGCGCCATGGAAACAAGGCCATGCAGCCGTTCAACACCCCATGGGCGGAAACCTATCCCGGCCTGATGCGATCAAACGGCTACCACGTCGGCCACATCGGCAAGTGGCACAACGGGAAATTCCCGGCGGAAAATTTCGACTTCGGTCGCTCCTACTCCGGCACCCATTGGATCAAGGAGCCCGACGGCTCGAAGATTCACGTCACCCGGAAAAACGAGAACGACGCTCTCGAGTTCCTCCGCACCCGCCCCAAGGACAAGCCCTTCTGCCTCACGCTCGCCTTCTTCGCCACCCATGCCGAGGATGAAAACCCGCTGCAATATCTGCCGCAGCCGGAGAGCATGAAGCTCTACGAGGACGTCACCATCCCGGTCCCGAAGACCGCCACCGACGAGGCCTTTCGCAAGCTGCCCGAGTTCATCGCCAACGAAAAGAACGAGAGCCGCAATCGCTGGCACTGGCGCTTCGATACACCGGAGAAGTACCAGTCGATGATGAAGAACTACTACCGACTGGCCACCGAGGTCGATGCCACCTGCGGCCGCGTTCTTTCTGAACTGGAAAAGCAGGGCTTGCTGGAAAACACCCTCGTCGTCTTCACCGGCGACAACGGCAACTTCCACGGCGAACACCAGCTCGCCGACAAGTGGTATCCCCACGAGGAAAGCATCCGCGTGCCGCTCATCGTCCGTGATCCCCGCATGGCGAAGAGCCGCATTGGCAAGACTAGTGACGTCTTCGCCCTCAATGTTGACCTCGCTCCCACCTTTCTCGCCGCCGCTGGCATTCAGGCCCCGAAGACCATGCAGGGGCGCGACCTGACGGCGCTTTACGCATCCGAAAAGGATCCCGAATGGCGCACGGAGTATTTCTACGAGCATGCCATCATGAAGAACGTCAGCTTCATCCCCGCCTCCGAGGCGCTTGTCCGCAAGGATTGGAAATACATGTTCTGGCCGGACTTCAAGCGTGAGCAGCTCTTCGATCTAACAAACGATCCGATGGAAGAGCGAGATCTGATCAATGATCCCGCGCAAAAGGACCGCCTCACCGAGATGCGCAAGCGCTTCGAGGAATTGAAGGCTGCCGCGAAGTGAATGATACCCGCGTTGATCCAATGAAATCCCGCCTGCTTGCCCTTCTCGGCACCCTGGTTCTAACAGCCAACGCGGCCGATCGGCCAAACGTCCTCTTCATCGCCATCGACGACCAGAACGACTGGATCGGTTGCCTCGGTCGGAATCCGCAGGCCATCACCCCGAACATCGATGCGCTCGCAAAGCGCGGCACGCTTTTCACCAACGCCCACTGCCAGGCTCCGCTCTGCAATCCCTCCCGCTCCAGCATCCTCACCGGCCTGCGTCCCTCCACCACCGGCATCCACGGCCTCGCCCCCGGCATCCGCCAGGTCGCGAGGACCAAGGACGCCGTCACCCTCCCGCAAGCCTTCACCCAGGCTGGCTGGCAGACCTTCACTTGCGGAAAGATCTATCACGATGGCTCGATCGCGCCGAAGGACCGGGCCTCCGAATTCACCACCTGGGGCCCGGCTCCTTTCCAGGGACTTCCCGAAAAGCGCTTCGCGAATCTTCCGGGCAGCCCGATCAAGGCCATGGACTGGGGCCCGTTTCCCCAACGCGACGAAGACACCGTCGATCACCAGATCGCCAGCGCCGCCATCAAGGCCCTTAAGGAAAGTCCATCCGACAAGCCCTTCTTCATCGCCTGCGGATTCCGCCTGCCCCACGTGCCGATCTTTGCCCCGCCGAAATGGTTCGACCTCCATTCGCCCGATTCACTCAAGCTCCCTGAAATCCAGGAAGACGATCGCAAGGACACGCCACCCTTCTCCTGGTATCTCCACTGGAAACTCCCCGAGCCGCGACTCTCCGCCCTGCGCCAGACCGGCGAATGGAAGTCCCTCGTCCGCGCCTATCTGGCAGGCACCACCTGCATGGATGCCCAGGTTGGCAGGCTTCTAACAGCCCTCCAGGAAAGCGGTCGCGCGGACAACACCATCGTCGTCCTCTGGAGCGATCACGGATGGCATCTCGGCGAGAAACTCATCACCGGAAAGAACACCCTCTGGGAGCCCTCCACCCATGTCCCGCTGGTCTTCGCGGGTCCAGGTATCGCAAAGGGCGCCCGATGCACCCGCTCCGTTGAACTCCTCGACATCTATCCCACCCTCCTCGATCTAACAGCCCAGCCCGCCAAACCGGAACTCGAGGGCCACACGCTGCTGCCCCAGCTCAAGGATGCCAACGCCCCACGCGAATGGCCCGCCATCACCACCCACAACCAAGGCAACCACGCCATCCGCAACGACCGCTGGCGCTACATCCGCTATGCCGACGGCAGCGAGGAACTCTACGACGAGCAGGCCGACCCCCACGAATGGAAGAACCTCGCGTCAGATCCCTCAAAGGCCGCCATCAAGACCGAACTCGCCAAGTGGCTTCCAAAGACCGATGTCCCGATGGCTCCCGGCAGCAAGCAGCGCACCCTCAGCTACGATCCGGGCACCCACACCGCTGTCTGGGAAGGCAAGGTGATTGATCCCGGTGGAGAACATTGAACATCGAACGTCCAAGTTTGCATCCCATCTCTCTGAACTTCAGCGTTCGATGTTCGACGTTGAATGTTCGACGTTCAAAACGGGATGTCGTCATCAAAATCGTCGTCCTTCCGTAGATCGGCGGCGGACGGCTCCGGTTCGGAGCGGGAAGGCCCGGACGATGGTGCGGAACGCTGCGACTGCTCGCGCGGCGGAGCTGAACGCGCTGGCGCGGGTGATGAACCGTCGGAGGCCTGAAGCTTCCAGCAGGCGAGGTTCACGTAATACTTGCCGTTGTACTCGTTGCCACGGATGTCGAAGCTGACCTGCACGTCCTGTTCCAGTTCGAAATTGTCGAGGATCGAGCACTTGTCCTTCACCACCTCGAACTTCAGATCCTGCGGATACTTGTCCGCTGCGGTCGTCACCACGAATTCACGCTTGCTGAAGCCGCTCGGGAAGCTCTGCGTCGCACCGATCCATTTCAATTTACCAGCTGTCTCGTACATGCCCGAATCCTCCCCAGCCCCCGCCGCGATGTCAAGGGACCGCAGAAGCCCGAACCGGGAAAAACAGGCAAACCGCGCCTCTACTCTCTTCCGTTTCGAATTTCGAATTTAGGATTTAGTGCTTTCTTTCTCTAGCCCGTGGAACTCCACCAGCTCGTCATGCGTGTGGTTGACGAACACCGAGCTGCCGAGCAAATGATGGTCTCCGGTCACGCGGTGAATGGCCCGTTTGCAGAGTTCGATGAGACGGACACCTGCCTCGGCCACCAGCACCACGGACGAAGGCGATCCCTGATGCAGGAAGTCCGCCTCGTGTTCCAACGAGCCCCCCTCCGATTCGATGTGCTTGAGCAGGGCCTCGACCTTGGCGAGTCGCGCCTCGCTCGGCTCTCCGGCGGAGAGCAGCTCCTCGACATTCCGCTTCAGTGCACGCTCCTCGACGGTCAGGGCGTCGAGCCGTCTCAGAAGCTCGGCCCCGGCCGGCTGCCCGATTTCGGTGATCTCGGACGCAAGGTGTTCCAGCTTGGTTTCCGTCTCGGCGATCTTCGAGGCGAGACGCGACAATTCCTGATCGGTTAGTTTCATGTTGGTTGAATGGGTAGGTCCAACATCCAACATAACCGCGTGCTCTGGAATTCTCCACCGACATTTCGTCCGGATCAGGATTCCATCGACCTTGGAACCAAGTGGTCTGGAAAGGGTAGGGATACTCCCCATGTGAAAGCACCAGGAGGGAGGCCATCATAAAAAGGGTCAGGGATTCTCAACTCCAACCCCTCAACTCCCATGATCAACTCCGAACCCGATCCCGTGCACGAATGGAACATCGACACCTCCTGGCAGGACTGGCCACACGGTGGACTCTGGAACAGCCCGCTCGACGGTGAGAAATCGTCACCGGATGAGGACCCTACGGCCATGTCTTCTGCGAGCATTGCCCACTGTTTCCCCCTGACCTCTGCAGGTCCTTCCATGTTTGATGCGGGACGCTCCCTGTCGGAGTCGCAATAAGGCGTCATTCTTTGCTGGAGACCTCGTTCCGGGGGCGAAGCCGGCTGGGGTGCTCCATCCGCCCTGATCTGGGAATCGATCCTGAAGATTCCTCGCCCATGAGTTGGCTTCTCCCGAAGCTGGATCGCCGTTCCTGACAACGTTTCAGGCTTTGACCGCCGTGTATTCGCTGAACACCCAAACGAGCGCCTTGCGTTTCACTTCGGTGAAGCCGGCGGCCACGAAGGCGTCCTGGACCTGTTCGGGTCGCACGCACGTGTCCATCGTTTCCCAGAAATACACCATCATCTCCTCCGCCTTCGCGCTGCGGGTGAGCAGCCGCGAGAAAAACGGATAGATCTGGCCGAAGTAGAGCTTGAACAGCCAAGAGCCGAACTTTCCCTGCGGACGGGTGGCTTCGAGGATGAGGACCTTGCCGCCGGATTTCAGCACGCGATGAAATTCCCGGAAAGTCGCCTCCAGATCGGCGAAGTGTCGTAGCGCGTAGCCGACCGTGAGGAAGTCGAACTGATCGTCGGGCAAAGGCATCGCCTCGGCCCCGCTCTGGATGAAGGTCGCGTTGAGCTTCTTCTTCGCCACCGCCAGCATGCCATCGCTCGGCTCCACGCAGGTGATGGTTTCGGCACCGCCAAGCACTTCGCTGGCTGCCACGGCCATGAGCCCGGTGCCGGAGGCCACATCGAGCAACTGCATTCCGGGCTTCAGACCGTGGCGGCGTTGGGCGTCCTTTCGATAAAGGTTTCCGGTCCCAAAAAATCCCCAGCCGACCACTGGATCGTAATGCTCAGCCCCTTCGTCGAAGAGTTGCTTCACGTAACCAGGCCGCTCCTCGGAAGAGGCATAGCGGGCTTTCACCACCGGATGGGGAATCATCGTCCTAGCCTGAAGGTTTCTCCCCGGCGGTCAATCCATCCCGTTGCGATTCGGAAAGTTGCTCCAGCCGGGTGCCGATCTTTTCCCGCATCTGCTTGAACCGGCTGGTGGCAACAGCGCGCTTCAGGAGATAGGTCGTGTGCGGAAGGGGCGATCGGAACAGATGCTCCGGCGCGGTGTGTTTCACCTCCAGGCCGGGAACCAAGTCGATGGCGGCGGAGCGGAAGAGATGGTGGACCATCGCCGAACAGAACAGGGACTTCTCCATGGCAAGCAGGTTGGATCTGCCGCGCAACCGTTCGTGACGCATGGCGAGCATGGCTCCAAGCAGCTCCCGCAGCGAGTAGCGCGTGCGGTCGGCCACCAGATTGAGTCCCTCGCTGAGGACCGCAGTGACCTGCTCGGGGGAAAGCCCGAAATCGAGGATCGCCACGGTCGAGTAAAGCTCCTCATTGAAATACTTCGTGATCCGGTTCTCCTGCACGCCGAGGCGGATGTGCTTGCGCTGGATGTCGAGGTCGGACTCCACCACCCAGCTATGTCCGTCGAGTCGGGGGCCTTGGATCAGAAAGGCGTGCGACCAGTAGCTCCAGTTGTCGTTCTCATCGACATGGCGCTGGGCCCGGCAGATGACGCGGTCGATCAAGGCCGTCCCTCCGGCCAGCGCCACGCAGCCCGGAGCTGCGTGACGGATGAAGAACTGCTCATTGGTCAGGCCGGTCAACTCGACGATCTTGTTCACGACGTCGTTTCTAGCAGCTTTCAGTGGGCCTTCACTCCAAATGTCCGCCTGCTCGCTTGGTTCTTGATTCCTGCCGCCGGACTTTCAAAACGTGCGCATGAAATTGCTTTCCTGGAACGTCAATGGCCTGCGGGCGGTGATCGGAAAAAACTTCGGCTCCTTCGTCGGTACCGAGAACCCGGACATCCTCTGCCTCCAGGAAACCAAGGCCCGCCGTGAGCAGGTCACACTGCCGCCGGAACTCGATGGCTACCACGCCTTCTGGAATTCGGCGGAAAAGCCCGGCTACTCCGGCGTCGCGGTGTTCACCCGCGAAATGCCGTCGAATGCGATCCACGGCCTGGGCATCGACCACCACGACAAGGAAGGCCGGGTGCTGACCCTGGAGTATGCCGATTTCACCCTGGTCAATGTTTACACCCCGAACGCCCAGGATGAACTACGACGACTCTCGTACCGTCTCGAATGGGATGAGGCCTTCCGCAACCACCTCGTCACCCACGCCGAGAAGAAGCCGGTCATTTTCTGCGGTGACCTGAACGTGGCCCACGAAGAGATCGACCTCGCCCGACCCAAGGGCAACCGCATGAATCCCGGCTTCTCCGACGAGGAGCGCGCGAGCTTTTCCAAGCTGCTCGACAGCGGCTTCACCGACACCTTCCGGCACTTCCATCCGAACGAGCCCGGGCACTACTCGTGGTGGTCCTACCGTGCCGGCGCCCGCGCCAACAACGTAGGGTGGCGCATCGACTACTTCGGCGTGAGCGAGCGCTTCCACAGCAACCTTAAGTCCGCCCACATCCTCCCGCACGTCCACGGTTCCGACCACTGCCCGGTGGAGTTGAACCTGGGATGAAGAAGCTCCGCCACTTGCTCTGACAAGTTGCTGGCATACGAATGACATGATGGAGCGTACCTCGAATGCAAAAGCTCTGATAACCGATTACGTCGGCCACAGCGATTGAGCTTGAAGTCATCAAGCGGCATGAGGTAAGAATCGGCCAATATCCAATTGAGATGTCTTTCACCGCGCATCCCAGCCATCCAGATTTCAGAGCACTCGTTTCGGTGCTGAGAAATCCGCCGCGTCCAGTCATACGACGTGTCGGCGAATGGCGAGAAAATGTGAATCCGCGAGGATTGAACTTGGGAGAGGTTGTAATGTTTGTTTCGAGGATAGATGATTGAGTTAGAATTAAAGTAAATAAATACTGACATGATTACGATCGGGAAGTTTATTTCATTGTGCATTTTCGGAATGTTGTCGATTTGCGTAAATGCGGACAATCTAGTTTTCGATAATGATAAATCTTGGCTGGGTGAATATGGAGGGAAATGGACTGTTGTGTATTTTCCTGAGCCTGCATCTACATCAGATTCGGTGGTTAAAGAGGTTGATTTCAAACCGAATGAAGTTTCGTTTGCAATGAGTCATCGCGGGGTCAAGAGAGCCATGATTTATTGGAATGATTTTTACGTTTGTCATCTTGGCAAAGTGTCTGATCAATCATGGTCTGTTCCACGGTTGTCGCGGTTACATATCAATCTTAAAAATCTCAGAAAGAGCCATGCTGACGGATGGATCACTCTGACATCGGCGGATCATGAAAAGTCTGCATTTTGTTTGGAGCTTGGTTATGGCGATGAAGCTGACATTTTTATAAATTGCGGCCAAGATATAGTTATTGCTGAGACGACTCCAGCGAAAGGAAAGAAAATTGGTTCCTTGTCGGTGTGCGATTTGACGCATGGAACGATCAATTTAACAGGTGACTTATCTTCGAAATGGAGTCTTGTTGTCGATTGGTCTTCGAAGAATTCAAAATGAGAAGTGGTGATTGTCTGTGAATCCAGATGCTCTGACAACCTATTGAAACACTTCCACCTGCTGCGGGAAGTTGCCGAAACGGCCCGTTGCGGAGAATCTTCCCAGCGACGAAGGGTTGGCCGGAACGATTTTCGCCGCGCTGCTTGAGGTAGCCGAGCGGGCAATTCCGGGTGCGGTATTTCACCGACGGAGCAGTCATCGGCAGCAAGGCGTTTCTGGAGGAAGTCTTCGCGAAGGTGAAGGACCGGTTTGGAAAGAGCCGACAGAGCGGCGGACGACGGATGAGAGGCGTGATCGATCCGCTGTTCAGCCTGCGGGACTTGCAGCGGGATCTTGGAGGATGATGTCGTTCATCGCTCAATGTCTTGTGTAGATGGCATCTCTTTCTTCGATTGAGGTTGTTAGGCTGGCAACAAGATCGTGTGGACGCGGTCGGCTATCTTACAGCTTCTGAAGGAGAAATTCTCCTGCATCCCCGACGCTTCGTGTTAGATTCGTCCGGTGAGTACGGAGGTGAACGACGAGCAATACTGGACCGATCCGCAGGGGCGGATCTTGTGCCATGCGGAGTATGGTGATCCGGCCGGTCGGCCGCTGTTCTTCTTCCATGGCTGGCCGAGTTCGCGGCTTCAGGGCAAGGTGCTTGATGCGGAGGCGAAAAGATTGGGCCTGCGGATTGTTTCTCCGGATCGTCCGGGGCTGGGGCGGTCGGAGTTTGCCGGAAAGCGAAGACTCGATGGCTGGCCAGTGACGGTCGCGGGGCTGGCAGATCATCTCGGGATCGGTCGCTTCCGGGTGCTCGGTTACTCAGGCGGCGGACCGTATGCCTTGTCGTGTGCGGCCTGGCTTTCGGAGCGGGTGGAGAAGGTATCGGTCGTTTGTGGGGCACCGCCACTGGCGGAGTTTCCGGACCGGTCCAAGATGCTCTGGGCCTACCGCTCGCTGCTGACTGTTAGAACTCTCGCGCCTTGGCTTTTGGAGGGGCTGGTCAACCTGTCGCGACCCTTTTCAAGGCTGCCGCCGGAACGTCCGCCGATGAGCTGGCTGATGCATTCGCTGCCTGAGGTGGACCGTCGGGCGATGGAGGAGGCGGGAGGCTTCGAGGCCTACTTCAGCATCTTCCGTGAGGCGG